>NZ_JBHJWG010000005.1:0-241023 GCF_042266305.1 Kitasatospora sp. NPDC056076 | reverse complement strand
ATGCGCTGCATTGGGCTCCCTCCTCCGCCTTGCGATGCACGCACCCCAACGCCGCCCCGCCCGCCCTCCGGGCGAACGACGGGAGTTTGAAGACGGACCCTAGGCCTGCGGCGCGCGGCGCATCGTCCACAGGGGCGGGCCGTCGGCCGGCAGCCGGACCTCCTCCAGCACCTCGAAGCCGAAGTGCCGGTAGACGGCGAGGTTCTCCCGCTTCGAGGACTCCAGGTGGACCGGCAGCCCTGCCGCGTCCGCCCGGGCCAGACCGGCGCGGAGCAGTTCGGCGCCCCGGCCCCGGCCCTGGGCGGCGGGGTCGGTGCCGAGCACCGCCAGGTACCAGTGGGCCTCCTGGGGCGCGTTCGCGGCGGCCGCCTCGACGCAGTGCCGGAACCAGTCGGCCCGGTCGCCGAGCAGGGCGGCCAGCGCGCGGATCGTCCCCTCGTCCGGCACGGCCTTCTCCTGCGCCTCCGGCGCGACCCAGAACGCGGCCGCCTGCCCGGTGCGCTCGCACACCCCGTACGGCAGGTACTGCCGGGTGAGCAGCGTGGTGAAGTAGCCGGCCAGTGCGGCCGGGCGGGTGGCCTCCTCGGGGAAGAACCAGCGCATCATCGGGTCGTCGCCGAAGGCCCGGGCCAGCAGCCGGGCCGTCGCCCCGACGTCCTCGCCCGTCACGCTCCTCGGCCGGTCCGCGTTCGTCATCCGCATACGGACATCCTCCGCGTCCTTGCCCCCGGCCACCAGGGTGGGGGCACCAACTCGGCCACGGCGCGCAGCACATGACGGAACGGGAGCGGTGCGCGGGAGGGCCGGTGGAGTGGCCGCTGCGGGCGGCGGGCCCGCGGTCCGAACGTCGGCCACTCCACCGCGGGGCGCCGCGGCGCCCCCTCCTTCACCTGTCCTCCACCGGTCGCCGCGGGCTCCGGAGTACCGGCCGGGGCCCGGGGGTTCGGCGGCAGCCCGACCCCGGGGAGGGGGTGGGCCGTCCACGGGGCGCCTCAGACCGTACGGTCCGGGCGCAGCAGTGCCACCCGGACCCTGCGGCGGGGCAGCGCCGCAGGCAGCGGGAGCAGCAGGGCCGCGGCGGTGAACGCCGCGTAGTGCCAGGTCTCGGGCCAGGTGCCGGACCAGCCGAGCTCGCCGTGCCGGTGCTCGGCGAAGGCGTTGCAGCACAGCCAGGCGGCCAGGCCGACCAGCGGCGCGGCCCACGGGCGGGAGAAGTGTCCGACCAGGACGCACAGCGCCAGGTAGGCGGCGAGCGCGGGCGTTCCGGAGTGCAGGGCGCCGGCCCGGCCGAGGGCGAGCGCGAGCAGCCCGCCGCCGAGCAGGGCGGTGGTGCCGGAGGTGCCGGGCGGGAGCCGGTCCAGCACCGGCCGGTAGCGGCTGCCGCCGGGGCGCGCCGAGTACATCCGCACCCGTCACCGGCCCTTCGCCGCGAGCGGTTCGGGCGCCGGGGCGACCGGCAGGTGCCAGCGGGTGCGGCGGTGGAGCGCCTCCAGGTCGTGCAGCAGCTCGGGCACCGGGACGACGAGGACGGGGCAGCCGGCCCGGCGGGCGCAGTACGCGGACACCGACCGCCGCAGCCGGCGGCGCAGCGGGCCGCCGCTGCGGCCGAGCACCAGCAGGTCGTCCGGCCGGTCGGCGACGTGCGCCAGGGCGGGGCCGCTCTCGCCGCGGATCACCACGGGCTGCATCGGCACGTCGGGACCGTCCGCGCCGAAGGCCGCCTCCAGGGCTTCGTCCAGGCGCCGCTCGGCGGCCTCCCGTACGGCGGCGAGCAGCTGCGGGCAGGGCGAGCGGCGGTAGCCGTGTTCGCCGCCCGGCGGCTCCCAGGCGAGCACCGGCCACAGCACCGCACCGCGGTCGCGGGCCTCGGCCAGGCCGCGGTGGAGCGCGGCCAGACTGCCCAGCGACCCGCTGACCCCGACCACCACCCTGGGTGCCGTGCCGTCCTGGTGCCGTCCGTCGCCGTGCATGATCCGTCCTCGTGTGGTTCGGTCCTCCGTCGCTCCCCACCCAATCGCCTCCCGGCCGCCCGCCCGGCGCTCGTTGACGCCTCCCTGACGCCCCGGACGGCGTTCCGTACGCACTCCATACACGGATCGGCACTCCCCGCCCTCCGGTGCGCCCTCCGGGGGCAACCCGGTCCTTCCCGGCGAGGCGCGCCGCTCGAACGGTTATGCATCCGGCATGAAAATCACTCTTCGCGCCGCTCTCGGCGTCCCGCTGATGACCGCCGCCACCCTGGCCCTGACCGCCGTTCCGGCCACCGCCGCCACCGGTGACCTGGCCATCAACGGCACCACCCAGACCGATCCCTCCGGCTGCTACGCCCTGGACGAGGGCGGCAGCATCATCGACAACCTCACCGACCGGGCGGTGGAGATCCACTCCGGCGCGGACTGCGGCGGGGAGGTCCTCGACACCGTCGCGGCCGGCGACGACACCCGGGTCACCGGCGCGCAGAGCCTCTACGTCCCCTGAACCGTCCGCCCCCGCGCGGTCGGTGGCACCACGACCGAATGGTGCTATCGTCACTAGCACCATGTTGCTGAAGCTGGACCTTGGCGACGCCCGCCCCCTGCACGAGCAGGTGGCGGGCGCGATCAGACGGGCCGTCGCGGAGGGCGAGTGCGCCCCGGGCGACAAGCTGCCGCCCGCCCGGGAGCTGTCCCGGGCCCTCGGCGTGAACACCAACACCGTGCTGCGCGGGCTGCGCGCCCTGCGCGACGAGGGGGTGCTGGAGTTCCGCCGGGGCCGGGGCATCACGGTCGCCACCGATGCCGACACCCGTAGCGAACTGGTCGAGCGGGTACGGCAGTTGGTCGCGGACGCGGCCGAGGCCGGCTACAGCAGGAACGATCTCGTGGATCTGATCAGGGGGATGTCGTGAAGGACGAAGCAGCCGCCGGGGAACCCGCCCCGGACCGGCCGGTGCGCCGGACGGCGCTGTGGGGGGCCGGGGTCTGGATCCTCGGCGTGACGGCTCTGCTGGTCGCACTGCCGCTGACCGCCCGGGACCGGCTGCCGGAGCAGGTGGCCACGCACTGGAGCGGCAGCTGGCCGGACGGCTCGATGCCGCTGACGGCCGCGGCACTGTTCCCGGCCGTCGTCTGGCTGCTGGTCGCGGCCGGTCTGGCCACCGCGCTGCGCTTCCGGCCCGGCCCCGCCCGCGGCGCCGCCGCTCCGGTGCTGGCCGCCACCGGGGTGCTGCTGAGCGGGGCGCAGGCCTCCGTCGTGCGCGCCAACCTGGACCGGGCCCGCTGGCAGGACGCCGCGCCGATGGGCATCGAGGTGCTCCTGATCGCTCTCGCGGCGGGCCTGGCGGGCGTGCTGGCCTGGCTGGCGACCCGGCCGGCCGCCGACGGGCCCGCCCGGCCCGGCGGGCCGGTGCTGGAACTCCGGTCCGGTGAGCGGCTGGTGTGGCTGTCCCGGGCCTCCAACCACTGGATGCAGGTGGTCGCCGCCCTGATGGGCCTGCTCACGGCGGCGGGCCTGCTGCTCGCCGCGGCCGGGCGCACCGAGTCCGTGGACTGGGCGTCGGTGGTCCTCTTCGGCCTCGGCGCCCTCGCCCTGCTGCTCTGCTCCTCCGTCCGGGTCCGGGTGGGCGACGACGGCCTGCACGTCGGCTTCGGCCCGTTCGGCCTGCCCGCCCGGCACCTCGCCCCCGAGGACATCGCCTCCGCCCGGGTCGGCCGGCTCAACGCCCGTCAGGCCGGCGGCTGGGGCTTCCGGGTCTTCCGCGGGGGCACCAGCGTCTTCCTGCGCTCCGGCGAGTGCCTGGTGGTCCGCACCAGGCGCGGGACGGACTTCGTGATCAGCGTCGACGACGCCGAGCGCGGCGCGGCCCTGCTCAACGCACTCGTCGAACGGGCCGGCGCCCCGACCGGCTGACCCCGCCCGACGCGGCCCGGCCCGGCCCGCTGAGCCCCGCGCCCGGCCCGCGCCCGGCCCGCCACCCCTGAGCAGCGCTCCGGTGGCGGGCCGGTCCGTCTGCCGCGAGGCTGGTGCCCGGTCGGACCGGCACGGTCGGCCCCGGCAGGGCGGACGAGCGGACGGACGGTGGTAGGGGTGACCGGCGGCGACGGCGGTTTCCCCTCCCGCGGCGTGTGGCGCCGCCCCGGACTGCGCTGGGTGGACGTCCTGGTCGCCGCCGCCCTGGTGGCCGGGCTGTACGGGCTGCTGCGGCTCGCCCCCTCGCTCGACGCCCCGTTCCTGCCCGACCAGGCCCCCGCCACCGTCTCCACCGACCCCTCCCGGCTGCCCTTCTACGCGGTGCGCTCGCTGCTGCGGATGTTCGTCGCCCTGATCGCCTCGGTGCTGTTCACCTTCGTCTACGCGACCGCCGCGGCCCGGATGCGGCGGGCCGAGAAGGTGCTGCTGCCGGTCCTCGACATCCTCCAGTCGGTGCCGATCCTCGGCTTCCTGTCGATCACCGTCACCGCCTTCATCAACCTCTTCCCCGGCTCCACCCTCGGCCTCGAATGCGCGTCGGTCTTCGCCATCTTCACCTCGATGGCCTGGAACATGACCTTCGCGTTCTACTACTCCCTGGTCAGCCAGCCGGGCGAACTGGACGAGGCGGCCCGGGTGATGCGGCTGACCAAGTGGCAGCGGTTCTGGCGCCTGGACGTGCCCAGCGGCATGATCCCGCTGGTCTGGAACGGGATGATGAGCTTCGGCGGGGCCTGGTTCTTCCTGGCCGCCTCCGAGTCGATCAGCGTGCTCAACCACCGCTACGCGCTGCCCGGCATCGGCTCCTACGCGGCCACCGCCATCGGCAACGGCGACCTGGGCCAGGTCGGCATCGCGATCGGCGTGATGGTCGTGATGGTGATCGGCGTCAACGTGCTGTTCTGGCGGCCGATGACGGCCTGGTCCGAACGCTTCCGGGTGGAGGAGTCGGAGGCCGCCGACCGGCCGCGCAGCCTCGTCCTGGACCTGCTGCGCCGCTCCAGCCTGCCGGAGCTGGCCGCCCGCCCGCTGCGGCCGGTCGGGCTCGCGCTGGACCGGGCCACCCGGGTGTTCGGCCTCGCCGAGCACCCGCTCGCCCGGCCCGTCTCCCGGGAGCGCACCGGGGACGTGTTCTTCGCCGGGGCGGTGGCCGCCGTGGTGGTCCTCGGCGCCTGGAAGGCCTTCGACTACGTCCGCACCACCGTCGGCCTGGGCGAGTTCGGCCACGCCTTCGCGCTCGGCGCGGCGACCTTCGGACGGGTGCTGGTGCTGCTCGTGGCGGCCACCGCCGTCTGGGTGCCGGTCGGGGTGTGGATCGGCATGAACCCGAAGGTCACCCGCTTCGCCCAGCCGGTGGTGCAGGTGCTGGCCAGCTTCCCGGCGAACTTCCTGTTCCCCTTCGCCACCGCCGCGTTCGTCGCCCTCGGTATCTCGCTGAACCTCGGCTCGGTGCTGCTGATGGCGCTCGGCGCCCAGTGGTACATCCTGTTCAACGTGATCGCCGGGGCCTCCGCGATCCCCAGCGACCTGCGCGAGGCGATGACCGGATTCCAGGTCCGGGGCGGGCTGCGCTGGCGGGCCTTCGTCCTGCCGGCGGTCTTCCCGTACTACGTCACCGGCGGCATCACCGCGGCTGGCGGCGCCTGGAACGCCTCGATCGTCGCCGAGGTGGTCGACTACGGCGCGCACCACCTGACCGCCACCGGGCTCGGCTCGTACATCGCCGACGCCACCGGCACCGGCGACTTCCCCAGGATCCTGGTCGGGGTGAGCGTGATGAGCTGCTACGTCGTCGCGCTCAACCGGCTGCTGTGGCGCCGGCTCTACCGGCTCTCCGAGACCCGCTACGCCCTCTGAGGAGACTCCGCACGATGACCGCCGCCCCCGCCCGCGCCACGATCGTCGAGGCCTCCGCCGTCACCAAGACCTTCACCACCCCGGACGGACGGGCCCTGCCGGTGCTCGACGACATCGGCCTGCACCTGGCCGAGGGCGAGATCGTCGCCCTGCTCGGCAAGTCCGGCTCCGGCAAGTCCACCCTGCTGCGCTGCCTGGCCGGGCTGATCGCGCCCTCCTCCGGGACGGTCACCTACCGGGGCACCCCGCTGCGGGCCGCCAGCCCGGGGGTGGCGATGGTGTTCCAGTCCTTCGCCCTGCTGCCCTGGCTGACCGTCCAGCAGAACGTCGAACTCAGCCTCCAGGCACGCGGGGTGGGCGAGGAGGAACGGCGCGAGCGGGCGCTGCGGGCGATCGACCTGATCGGCCTGGACGGCTTCGAGGGCGCCTACCCCAAGGAGCTGTCCGGCGGGATGCGCCAGCGGGTCGGCTTCGCCCGGGCCCTGGTGGTCGAACCGGACGCGCTGTTCATGGACGAGCCGTTCTCCGCCCTGGACGTGCTGACCGCCGAGAACCTGCGCAACGAACTGGTCGGCCTGTGGGAGGGCCGCGGGGCCCCGGTCAAGTCCATCCTGATCGTCACCCACAACATCGAGGAGGCGGTGCTGCTGGCCGACCGGATCCTCGTGCTGTCCTCCAACCCCGGCCGGATCCGCTCCGAGCTGACCGTCGACCTGCCCCGCCCGCGCGACCGCCGCACCCCCCAGTTCGAGGCCCTGGTCGACACCGTCTACGGCATCCTCACCGGCCGCGAGGAGCAGCCCGCCACCGAACCCGCCGCCCGACCGGCCGTCACCCCGATCACCACCCCGCTGCCGCCCGCCACCGTCGGCGGGCTGGCCGGCCTGCTGGAGATCCTGCTGGCCATGGGCGGTGAGGAGGGCCTGGCCGAGATCGCCGACGAGCTCAACTTCGAGGTCGACGACCTGCTCCCGCTGGTCGACGCCGCCGTCCTGCTCGACCTCGCCGGCACCACCGACGGCCGCTTCGCCATCACGGCCGCCGGCCGCGAGTTCGCCGCCGCCGACATCCTCACCAGGAAGCAGCTGTTCGCCCGCCAGGCCGCCCGCCGGGCGCCGCTGGTGCGCGCCGTCGTCCAGGCCCTGGCCGCCACCCGGGACCACAAGCTCCGCGAGGACCTCTTCCTCGACCTGCTGCGGTCCGGCTACGACACCGTGGACGCCCGGCGCCAGTTGGAGACCGCCATCGACTGGGGCCGCTACGGCGAGCTCTACGACTACGACGCGGACGACGCCGAGTTCCGCCTCGAACCCGGCGCCGAGGCGGCGCTGTAGACCGAGGCGGCGCTGTCGGCCAATGCCTCCTGGTGGACCGACGCCGCGTGGTGGAGATCGTGGTGGAGACCCGCCAAACCACCCGATTCGGTGGTGGTCGATCTCCGGTTGCGGGTACACCAGTTGACGGCCAACCATCGCGCTCACCAGCGAGGAGGCATCCGTGACCGACGACCGGAGTGCCGCGAACACCGTCGAATCCCCCGAGTCCCGACAACAGACCGTCCAGGACGAACGGACCATCACCTTCCTGCGCTTCGGCGTCGGCGCGATCGGCGTGCTGCTGCCACCGGCCCTGCCCCTGGGCAACTGGCTGGCGGACGAGCTCACCGGGCGGGCCACGGACGGCTTCTGGCCCGCGTCGATGAGCGCCGCGTACTACGGCGGCACCCGGAACGTCTTCGTGGGCGCCCTGTGCGCGCTCGGGGTGTTCCTGATCTGCTACCGGCTGGACCGGCGGGACGACCGGTGGAGCACGGCCGCCGGGGTGTTCGCGCTCGGGGTCGCGCTGTGTCCGACCGCGCCGTCGGACCCGACCGGGTTGCAGCGCACGGTCGGGGTGTTCCATCTGGCCTTCGCCGGGCTGCTGTTCGTGATGCTGGCGCTGTTCTGCCTGTACTCCTTCCGCAATCCGCGCTCGGCGCAGCCCGCCCGGGTGGCGACGGCGTACCTGGCGGCGGGGGTGCTGATCCTGGTCGCCCTGCTGGCGGCGGTGGTGACGGGGCTGTCCGGGTTCGGCTCCGACTGGGCGGTGCGGCCGGTCTACCTGTGCGAGTGGGTGGCGACCTGGGCGTTCGGTGCGGCCTGGATCGGTGCGGCGGTGGAGCTGGCGGCCGGGCGGGGCGGCCGGGCGGGGGCGCTGCCCCGGCAGGCGGTGGGGCTGGAGGCGCGCAGTCCGGAGGCGCCCCTGACCTGAGCCCTCGTCATACCGTCACACCGGCGAACCGTTACCATGCGCACCAAGACCGGCCGCCCTGGCGCCCGGTGACGGATGCCCGAAGCAACGGGGAGCGAGAGCGTGACGGACGAGCACTACCCCTCGATCGACCTGCGGATGGACGTGCCGCACTCCGCGCGGGTCTACGACTACCTCATCGGCGGGAAGACCAACTTCGAGGCGGACCGGGCCGCCGCGCACGCCTCCGTCCAGGCCTGGCCGGCGCTGCCGACGTCCATGCGGACCACCCGCGCCTTCATGCAGCGCTCGGTGCGCCACCTCACCGAGCAGTACGGGGTGCGGCAGTTCCTGGACATCGGCACCGGCATCCCCACCTCGCCCAACGTGCACGAGATCGCCCAGGCGATCGCCCCCGAGGCCCGGGTCGGCTACGTCGACAACGACCCGATCGTGCTGACCCACGCGCGCGCCCTGATGGACAGCACGCCCCAGGGGCGCACCTGTTACGTGGACGCCGACTTCCGGAACCCGGAGTCGATCATCGAGGACCCCCGGCTGCGCGAGGTGCTCGACCTCTCGCAGCCGGTGGCGCTCTCGCTGATCGCCATCGTCCACTTCGTGCTGGACGAGGACGACCCGCAGGGCATCGTCCGCCGGTTCATGGACGCGCTGGCGCCCGGCAGCTTCCTCGCCCTCACCGTGTTCACCGGCGACACCGACCCGGTCGGGGTGGGCGGGGTCGGCCGGGAGTACAACGCCCGGGGCATCCCGCTGCAGATCCGCGACCGGGCCGAGACCGAGGCCTTCTTCGACGGCTACCGGCTGCTCGACCCGGGCGTCACCCTGGTCCACCACTGGCGGCCGGACCCGCACGCCCCGGCGGTCCGCGACCGGGACATCGCGATGTACGCGGGCGTGGCGGTCAAGGACTGAGCCCCGGAAGGGCGGGTCCGGTCAGCCGGGGACGGTGACCAGGCCCGCCTCGTAGGCCAGGATGACCAGGTGGACCCGGTCGCGGGCGTCCAGCTTGGCGAGCAGCCGGGTCATGTAGGTCTTCACCGTGGCGATGCTGAGCACCAGTTCGGCGGCGATCTCGGTGTTGGACAGGCCCCGGCCGACCAGGGTGAGGATCTCCCGCTCCCGCTCGGTGATCGCCTCCAGCCGCCGCGCGGCGGCGGCCGGTGCGGGCTTCGGCTGCTGGGCCGCGAACGCCCCGATCAGCCGCCGGGTGACGCTCGGGGCGATCAGCGCCTCCCCCGCGGCCACCACCCGCACCGCGGCGAGGATGTCGTCCAGCGCCATGTCCTTGACCAGGAAGCCGGAGGCCCCGGCGCGCAGCGCCGCGTACACGTGCTCGTCCTCGTCGAAGGTGGTCAGCACCACCACCTTCGTCGGCCCGCCCGCCGCGGTCACCCGCCGGGTCGCCTCGATGCCGTCGGTACCCGGCATGCGGATGTCCATCACCACGACGTCCGGCCGCAGTTCGGCGGCCAGCCGGACGGCCTCGGCTCCGTCGCCCGCCTCGCCGACCACCTCGACGTCCGTCGTCTCGGTGATCACCATCTCCAACGCGGCCCGCACCAGCGGCTGGTCGTCGGCCAGCACCACCCGGATCACGCGGTCACCCCCTCGGGGAGCGGGACCGGCAGCCGGGCGGCGACCCGGAAGCCGCCGTCCGGGCGCGGCCCGGCCTCGAACTCGCCGTGCAGCAGGGCGACCCGCTCGCGCAGCCCGGCCAGGCCGAAGCCGCTGCCGGGCGCGTCGCCGTGGCCCCGGCCCCGGCCCCGGTCGGTGACCTCCACCCGGAGCTCCTGCGCCCGGCTGCGGTCGACGGTCACCAGGCACTCGGCGGCCCGCGCGTGCCGCACCACGTTGGTCACCGACTCCTGGATGATCCGGAACGCCGAGAGGTCGATCTCCGGTGGCAGCGGCCCCGGTTCGCCCGTGCGCCGCACCTCCACCCGCACCCCAGCCGCGGTGGTGGCCGCGGCCAGCCGGTCGAGGTCGGCCAGGCCCGCCGGGACGGTGTCGGACACCTCGCCGTCGGCCTGGCGCAGCGCGACCAGCATCCGGCGCAGCGCGGCGAGGGTCTCCCGGCCGGCCGCCTCGATCTCGCCCAGGGCCTGCTTGGCCCGCTCCGGCCGGCGGTCGATCACCCGGCGGGCCGCACCGGCCTGGAGGGCCACGATGCCCATGCTGTGCGCGACGGTGTCGTGCATCTCCCGGGCGATCCGCAGCCGTTCGGCGGTCACCGCCTCGGCGGCCACTCGGCTGCTCAGGGTCTCGGCGTGCTCCCGGTTCTGCCGCACCGAGCGCCCGGCCAGCCAGGCGACCAGGGCGAGCAGCGCGGCGCCGTCCGCCTCGCCGATGTGGGTGCCGGTGAAGATGCCGACGGTGTTGCCGTGGACCAGGCCCATGTGCAGCACCAGGAAGACCGCCGCCAGTGCGAAGGCGGCGCGCGAACTGCGGCGCGGGCAGCGGGCGGTGATCAGGAACAGTGCGACGTACACCGCCAGCAGTGCGGCCGGGGAGACCTGGACCTGGGCCGAGAAGCCGTCGGTCTCCATCCAGGTGGCGAACAGCAGCAGGGCGACCGAGAGCACCGGCAGCCGACGCACCAGCGCCGCGCCGAGGAAGGCCACCGCCGTGTCGCCCAGGGTGAAGGCCAGGCCGCCGTGCAGGGCGGCGCCCCGATGCAGCCGGGCAGTGCCGCCGAGCAGCACGGCGGGGTAGGCGGCGGCCACGCACCAGGCGAGGGCGACCCAGGCCTCGGGCGGGACGCGCCGCAGCAGCGGGGGCGTCGGTGTGGTGGGCATGGCCCAAGATCGTAACGACGGGTGCGGGCGCCGTCATCCAGCCCTGGTTGTACGACCGGGGCCGACCTGCGGTGTCGACGCCGGTCCGATGCGGCCGCGGGGGCTCCCCCGGCATCGTGGTGGCCATGATCGAAGTCACCGAGCTGACCAAGCGCTACGGCCGCCGCACGGCCGTCGACCAGTTGACCTTCACCGTGTGCCCCGGCCACGTCACCGGCTTCCTCGGCCCCAACGGCGCCGGCAAGTCCACCACCCTGCGGATGGTGCTGGGCCTGAACGCCCCCACCTCCGGCACCGCCACCGTGGGCGGCCGGGACTTCCGCGGCCTGCCGCGCGGCCTGCGCGAGGTCGGCGCCCTGCTCGACGCCGGGGACGTGCACGGCGGCCGCACCGGCGGCGCCCACCTGCGGGCCCTCGCCCGCAGCAACGCGATCCCGCGCCGCCGGGTGGACGAGGTGCTCGCCGAGGTCGGCCTCACCGACGCCGCCGGACGCCGGATCGGCGGCTACTCACTGGGCATGAAGCAGCGCCTGGGCATCGCCGGGGCCCTGCTCGGCGACCCGCCCGTACTGCTCTTCGACGAGCCGCTGAACGGCCTCGACCCCGAGGGCGTGCTCTGGGTGCGCGGCCTGTTCCGCCGCCTCGCCGACGAGGGCCGCACCGTCTTCGTCTCCAGCCACATGATGGCCGAGATGGAGCACACCGCCGACCGGCTGGTGGTGATCGGCCGCGGCCGGCTGATCGCCGACGAGAGCCTCGGCGCGTTCGCCGCCCGGGCCGGCCGCGCCACCGTCCGTGTCCGCGCCGCGGAACCCGAGCGGCTGACGGCCCTGCTGCGGGCCGCCGGCGCCACCGTCCGCCCCGAGCCGGACGGCAGCCTCGACGTGACCGGGGTGGGCGTCGAACGGATCGGTGAACTCGCCCTGGAGCAAGGCCTGCTGCTGTACGGCCTGACCGAACGCGGCGCCTCCCTGGAGGAGGCCTTCATGGAACTGACCGCCGACAGCGTCGAGTACCTCGCCGGAGAGAACCGATGAACGCCCCCATGAGCACCCCCCTGCGCTCCTCGACCCCCGTACGCCGCGCCCGTTTCGGCGACCTGCTCGCTGCCGAGTGGCTCAAGTTCTGGTCACTGCGCTCGATCCCCTGGGTGCTCGCGGTCGGCGCGCTGCTCATCCTCGCCGCCAACCTCAAGTCCGCCCAGTACACCCACGACCACTACACGCCCGGCGACGGCGACCCGGCGGTGATGAAGCAGGAAGCCCTGAACGTCTCCTTCATCACCGGCTCCGCCGACGTCGTGATGCTGCTCGCCGGCGGCCTCGGCGCGATCGTCATCGCGGGCGAGTACGCGACCGGCCTGATCCGCACCACGCTGGCCGCCGTCCCCGACCGCCGGGCCGTCCTGCTCGCCAAGGCGGGCGTGCTGACGGCCGTTCTGCTCGGCTTCGGCGTGCTCACCGCGGGTCCGTCCTTCGCCCTCACCCAGGCGATCCTGGCCGACCGGGGCATCGGGCAGTCGATCGGCGACCCGACCGCCTTCCGGTACGTGGCGGCGGCCGCGCTGTTCGCCCCGGTCTGCGGACTGGTCGGGCTCTGCCTCGGCACCCTGATCCGGCACAGCGCGGGCGCGGCGGTGGGCACCATCGCGGTGCTGTTCTTCCTGCCCTCCGTCGTCACCGAGCGCTACCGGTGGAGCGCCGACCTCCTGCACGCCCTGCCCTTCCCGGCCTGGCAGCGCCTCGCCCGCACCACCCTGGCCGGGATGCGCCCGACCGACTACCCGGCCACCGTGGCCGGCTCCTGGACCAGCTACGCGGTGTGGGCGCTGGCCTCGGTGCTCATCGCGGTGGCGGTGATCCGGCGCCGCGACCACTGACGGGACCGCGACCACTGGCGGAGCCGTCACCACTGACGGGCCCTGCGCTCTCCCGCCGGCCCGCCCACTCCTCGGCGAGGGCGACCAGCAGCGCCGCCAGGACCAGCCCGGCCGCGACCGTGACGCCCAGTTGGAAGGCCAGCGCCCAGTCCGGGCGGCGTCCCCCGGCGTGGGCGAAGAAGACCGAGCCGACGACCGCGATGCCGACGGCCGAGCCGACCCGCTGGGCGGTCTGCAGCACACCGCCGGCGCTGCCCGCCCGGGTCAGCGGGACGTGCTGGAGGGTGAGGGTCTGGTTCGGGGCGATCACCAGGCCGCTCCCCGCACCGGCCACCAGCAGTGGGCCGAGCGTCGTCCAGCCCACCAGCGGCCCGTCCCACAGCTGCACCGCCAAGGCCGAGGCCAGCAGGCCGCCCAGCACCAGCAGCAGCCCCGCCACCACCAGCCGGCGTCCGTACCGGCTCACCAGCCGCCCGCCCACCGCGGCCGCCACGCCCGAACCGACCGCGAAGGGGGTGATCGCCAGACCGGCCGTCAGGGCCGAGTAGTGGTGCCCGGCCTGGAGGTAGAGCGTGAAGATGAAGAAGATCGCGGTGAACCCGGCGAAGTACACCAGCGACAGCAGCACCCCCGCCGCGTACGGCCGCACCGCGAACAGCGCCATGCTGACCAGCGGTTCGCGCCGCCGCCCGTCCGGCCGCTCCCGCGCGTAGTGGCGCTCCCAGCCGACGAAGGCCGTCAGCAGCACCGCCGCCAGCGGCAGCAGCAGCCAGCGGGCCGGGCTGTGCCACTGCTGCTCCTGGACGAAGGGCAGCAGCAGGGCGACCGTCCCCGCGCCGAGCAGCAGCACCCCGACCGGGTCGAAGTCCCGCTGCCCGGCCCGCTCGCCGGCCGGGCGGGGCGGCGGCAGCAGCCGGTAGGCGACCGGCAGGGCGACCAGGCCGATCGGCAGGTTGACCAGGAACACCCAGCGCCAGCCGTCCTGCGGGCCGAACGCGTGGATCAACAGCCCGCCCAGCAGCGGTCCGACGGCGGTGGACAGCCCGATGGTCGCGCCCAGCGCGCCGAAGGCCCGGCCGCGTTCGGCACCCTGGAACAGGGTCTGGATGAAGCCGGACACCTGCGGCACCAGCACCCCGCCGGCCGCGCCCTGGAACAGCCGGGCCAGCACCAGCCACTCCTGGTCCTGGGCCGCGCCGGCCAGCGCGCTGGCCGCGGTGAACAGGGCGAGCCCGGTGAGGAAGACGGCCCGCCGGCTGCGGGCGTCACCGAGCCGCCCGGCGGGGACGAGCACCAGGCCGAAGGCCAGCGCGTAGCCGCTGAGCACCCACTGCAGGCCGCTGTCGGACATGTGCAGTCCGGCCCGGACGGTGGGCAGGGCGACGTTCACGATGCTGACGTCCAGCAGGGTCATGAACCCGGCGACCAGGCAGACCGTCAGCGCCCGCCAGCGCCGCGCCTCCGCCCGCCCGCCGACGGCGGAGGCACCGGGCGGCTGCGGGCGCGGGGGCTCTGCGTCGCGGGAGGGTGGGGCGGTCATGGGAGCCTCTTCCCGGTGTCCGGGGACTGGTGCCGGCTCTGCTCCGGCTCATCCTCACCTGCACCGGACCCCGCCGCCACCCGAACCCCGTCCGGCCCCGGGCGCGCGGGTTGCTCACCCGAACGGACGAACCGGATCGCGACCGGCCCCGAGCCGCCCGAGGCTGGCGGCATGACTGTCGCCACCGAGACCCAGCCCTCCGCCCCGCCGGTGCTCGACGTACGGCAGCGGAACGTCGTCTTCGCCACCATCGTGCTCGGCATGCTGCTGGCCGCCCTCGACCAGACCATCGTCGGCACCGCGCTGCCCACCATCGTCTCGGACCTCGGCGGCGCCGCCCACATGTCCTGGGTGGTCACCTCCTACCTGCTGGCCGAGACGGTGGCCACCGTACTGGCGGGCAAGTTCGGCGACCTGTACGGGCGCAAGCTGATCTTCCAGGTCTCGGCGATCGTCTTCGTCGGCGGCTCGTTCCTGTGCGGCCTGTCCACCAACATGACCCTGCTGATCGCCTGGCGGGCCGTGCAGGGCATCGGCGCGGGCGGGCTGATGGTCACCGCCATGGCACTGATCGCGGACGTCATCCCGCTGCGCGAGCGCGGCAAGTACCAGGGCGCGATCGGCGCGGTGTTCGGCCTGGCCACCGTCATCGGGCCGCTGCTGGGCGGGCTGTTCACCGACCACCTGTCCTGGCGCTGGGCGTTCTACGTGAACGTGCCGATCGCCGTCGTCGTGGTGATCGCGGCCGCCCGGACCATCCCCTCGGTGCGCTCGGCGGTGCGGCCGGTGATCGACTACCTGGGCATCGCCCTGGTCTCGGTCGGCGCCAGCGCCCTGATCCTGGCGACCAGTTGGGGCGGCAACCAGTACGCCTGGGGCTCCGGGGTGATCATCGCCCTGTTCGTCGGCGGCGCGGTCGCACTCGGACTGTTCTGCTGGACGGAGACCCGGGCCGTCGAACCGATGCTGCCGATGCGGCTGTTCCGCAACCCGGTGTTCGCGGTCTGCTCGGTGCTCAGCTTCATCGTCGGCTTCGCGATGCTCGGCGCGCTGACCTTCCTGCCGACCTTCCTCCAGTACGTGGACGGCGACTCGGCGACCGTCTCCGGCGTGCGGATGCTGCCGATGGTGATCGGCCTGCTGATCGCCTCGATCGCCAGCGGCAACGTGGTCAGCAAGACCGGCAAGTACCGGCTGTTCCCGATCGCCGGCACCCTGGTCATGGCCGTCGGCCTCTACCTGCTGTCCCGGCTCGAACCCGGCACCGGCACCGCACTGGCCTCCCTCTACATGTTCGTGCTCGGCGTCGGCATCGGGCTGAGCATGCAGGTGCTGACCATCGCCGTGCAGAACACCGTCGACTACGCCGACCTCGGCACCGCCACCTCCGGGGTGACCTTCTTCCGCACCATCGGCAGCTCCTTCGGCACCGCCGTGTTCGGCACCATCTACGCCAACGGCCTCAAGACCGAACTCGCCAAGGGCGTCGCCGCCTCCGCCCGGCTCACCGGCGCCGACCCGGCCGTCCTGGTGCACGCCGCGGAGAGCCCGCAGGGCCTGCACAAACTGCCCGCCGCACAGGCCGCGCCGATCATCCAGTCGTACTCGGACGCCCTGCACACCGTGTACCTGTGGACCATCCCGGTGGCCGTGGTCGGCTTCGTGGTCGCGCTGTTCCTCAAGCAGGTGCAGCTGCGCGACACCACCCGGGCCGGCTCCACCGACATGGGCGAGGGCTTCGCCCAACCCACCACCAGCGACTCCGACCCGCACCTGGAGTACGCCGTCTGCAAGATCGTGCGCGACATCGACCTGGACACCGTACGGACCATCGTCGGCGACGCCGACACCCGCGTCGACCTCGCCGGCGCCTGGGCCCTGATGGAGGTGGCCGGCCACACCAAGGCCCTCGGCCACGCCTCCCTCGACCTCATCGCCACCCGCAAGAAGCTGCCGCCCGAGGTCCTCGAACCGGTCTTCGACCGGATGGCCGCCGAGGGCTACCTCACCCGCGACGGCGACCGCCTCACCCACACCGAGGCCGGCACCCAGGAGGTCCGCTCCCTCGCCCGCGCCTGGTCCGGCTGGCTCAACGCCCGCCTCGACGCCGACGCCGGCCGCCCCCGCAGCCCCCAACTCCGCACCGCCGCCGACGCCATCGCCTGGCGCCTCCTCACCGAGGACCTCGCCAACGGCCTCCCGGCCACCGCCCGCCGCAAGAACGGCGCCAAGGTCTGACGGCCCGCCGGCACCCCGCGAGCATCGAGGAAGGTACGGCTCAGGGCCCGAAGAATGCGCTTTCTCGCCCCCTCCCCCAGGCCCGAGGATGAGCAGCGAATCAGCCTGCCGGGAGGAAGAACCGTGTCCGCTGCGCCGCCCGCCCCGCCGTCCGCCGACTCCCCCGTCGAGCCGGGCCTGCTGCCGCTCACCGCCGAGGTCCGGCCCGAGGGCCTGGCCGTCGGGGGCGTCCTGCTGGAGCAGATCGCCCGCCAGCACGGCACCCCGCTCTTCGTCTACGACGAGGAGCACCTGCGCACCCGCTGCCGGGAGGCGGTGGCCGCCTTCGGCCCGGGCAACGTGGCCTACGCCTCCAAGGCCTTCCTCTGCACGGCCATGGCCCGGCTGGTCGCCGACGAGGGCCTGCTGCTGGACGTCGCCTCCGGCGGCGAGCTGCGCACCGCCCTGTACGCCGGGGTGGAGCCGGACCGCATCGTCCTGCACGGCAACAACAAGGACGACGGCGAGCTGCGCACCGCGATGACCGCCGGACTGCACCACATCGTGGTGGACAGCTTCGACGAACTGGAGCGGATCGAGCGGCTGCACCACGTGGAGGGCCTGCCGCCCGCCCGGATCCGGCTGCGGGTGGCACCCGGCGTCGCGGCCGGCGCCCACGAGGCGATCCGCACCGGCGGCCACGACTCCAAGTTCGGCTTCGGCCTCGCCGACGGCGCCGCCGCGGCCGCCGTGCGCCGGGCCGCGGCCGCCTCCGCCGTCCGGCTGGAGGGCGTGCACGCCCACGTCGGCTCCCAGGTCCTCGACCCGGCCGAACTGGCCGACGGGGCCGCCGCGGTGGCCCGCTTCGCGGTGGACAGCGCGGTCGCCGGACTGACCGTGGGCGGCGGCCTCGGCGTCGCCTACGTGGGCGGGCAGAGCGCCCCGTCCTTCGCCGTCTGGGCGGCGCGGGTGCGCGCGGCGGTGCGCGGCGCGGGCTGGACGGGCGAGGTCGGCGTGGAGCCGGGCCGCTCGATAGCCGCCCGGGCCGGGCTGACCCTGTACCGGGTCGGCACCGTCAAGCGGATCCCGGACGTACGGACGTACGTCAGCGTGGACGGCGGCATGAGCGACAACCTGCGGCCCGCGCTGTACGGCGCCGGCTACGAGGCCTTCCTGCCGCGCTGCCCCGAGGCGCACCGCCCGTACCGGGCCCGGCTGGTCGGCAAGCACTGCGAGAGCGGCGACGTGATCATCGACGACGCGGCCCTGCCGGCCGACCTGCGGGTCGGCGACCTGCTCGCCACCCCGGTCACCGGCGCCTACGGCTACGCGATGGCCTCCAACTACAACAAACTGCCGCGGCCCGCCGTGGTCTTCGTCCGCGACGGCCGGGCCCGGCTGTTGGTGCGCCGGGAGACCGAGTACGACCTGCTGCGCCTCGACGTCGCGGGCGACGGCAGCACCACGCGGCCGGCCCCGGCACCGGCGAACGCCCAGCGGGGCGCCTGAGCCCCGGGGTTCCGGGGAGGGCCCGGGAGACGGACCCTAGTCTGGGCCGATGCTGAACAGCGCCCGCCTGCTCGTCCTGCTGGAGATCGCCCGCCGCGGCACCATCGTGGCCGCGGCGCAGGCGCTGCACCTCAGCCCGTCCGCCGTCTCGCACCAACTCGCGCGCCTGGAGCAGGAGCTGGGGGTCGCGCTGGTGGAGCGGGCGCCGCAGTCGCTGCGGCTGACGGCGGCGGGGGCCCGGCTGGCCGAGCACGCCCAGGCGATCGCCGACCTGATGGCCGTCGCCCGGGACGACCTGCGGGCGCACGCGGAGGCGGCGGCCGGGCTGCTGCGGGTCGGCTTCTTCGTCTCGGCCGGGCTGGACCTGCTGCCCCGGGCGCTGTCCGGCTTCGCGGCCCGGTACCCGCGGGTGGAGCTGGAGCTGGTGACGGGCCAGCCGCACGAGCTGGTGCCCGACCTGGAGGCGGGCCGGCTGGACGCGGCCGTGGTCTTCGAGCACCCGCTGGACCCGTGGTGCCGGGAGGCGGCGGTGCGGGTGCGGATGTTCTTCGCCGAACCGCAGTTGGTCGTGCTGCCGCCCCGGCACCGGCTGGGGCGGCGCCCGGTGGTGCGGCTGGCGGAGCTGGCGGACGAGAGCTGGATCGGCACCCACGGCGGCGGCATCGGCGAGCCGGTGCTCGAACGCGCCTGCGCAGCCGAGGGGTTCCGCCCCCGGGTGCGCTGCCGCAGCGACCACTACCAGGTCACCGTCAACCTCGCCCGGGCCGGGATGGGCGTGGCGCTGATCCCCGCGCTCGGCCTGGCCGATGACACCGACGGGGTGCACGTCTGCCGACTGGACCACCCCCGGTTGCACCGCCGGATCGGGGTGGCCACCCGGGCCACCAACCGCAACCCGGTGCTGCACGCCTTCCTCGCCGAACTCGACGCCGCCGCAGCGGAGACCGGTTCGCTGCTGGAACGGCGCTGGGCGGGCTGAGCGCCTCCGGCGCCCTGCGCCGGGAGCTGCCGGTGTGTCATGCTTGCGCCGCCAGCATCCATTTCAGCTGATTGGACTCCGATGACCCGCCGGATATCCGCCCTCCTGATCACCGCCGCCGCCCTGCTGTCCCTCGCGGCCGCCTACGGCCAGCAGTCCGCGCCCCGCGCCGCCACCGTCGCCGAGGCCCCCGCCAGCACCGCCGGCGGCCACACCGCCGAGCGCTCCGAGCACCACTGACCGACGGCAGGCCCCCGGACGGGGCGGGCCGGGCCCACCGGGCCACGACGTCTCAGCGGACCCGGAGCACCTCACCCGCCCGGGCCCCGGTCGGCCGCCCCTCGCGCACCGCGACCCGCCCGGCCACCAGCACCGTCTCCACGCCCTCCGGCGGCAGCAGCGGCCGTGCGAAGGTCGCCCGGTCCAGCACGGCCGCCGGGTCCAGCACCACCAGGTCCGCCACCGCGCCGTCCCGCAGCACCCCGCGCCCGTCCAGGCGGAAGCGCGCGGCGGGCAGTCCGGTCATCTTGTGCACCGCGAGCTCCAGCGGCAGCAGCCCCTGGCTCCGCCCGTAGTGGCCGAGCACCCGGGCGAAGCTGCCCGCCCACCGCGGGTGCGGGCGGCCGGGTTTGGGCACCCCGTCCGAGCCGATCATCGACAGCGGGCTGGCCAGCACCCGGCGGACGTCGTCCTCGCGCATCGAGTGGCTGATGATGGTCACCTCGCCCCGCCCCTCCAGCAGCAGCTCGCAGACGTAGTCCACCGGGTCCGCGCCGCGCTCGGCCGCCAGCTCGGCGATCCGCCGGCCTTCGGCGGAGCGGCGGGCCGGGGCGGCGGCGACCGAGATCAGGTCCCAGCCGCCGTTGCCGACGGTGTTCTCCCAGCCCTCCACCCCGTGCACGAGGTCCGCCCGGATCCGCTCCCGCACCTCGGGGCCGCCCAGCCGGGCCAGCAGGGCGGCGGGCCCGCCCTCGCCCGCCCACGGCGGCAGCATCGCGGACAGCACGGTGCTGCCCGCGGTGTACGGGTAGACGTCGCAGAGCACGTCCACGCCCTCGGCGCGGGCCCGGTCCAGCCTGGCCAGGGTCCGGACGGTGGCGCCCCAGGCGTGCCGGCCGGCGGTCTTGTGGTGGGAGACCTGCAACGCGGCGCCGGAGCGCGCGGCGATCTCCAGGGCCTCCTCCAGCGCCTTCTCCACCTGGGACATCTCGTCCCGCAGGTGGGTCACGTACGGCTTGCCGTGGCGCGCGGCGACCGACGCCAGGGCGACGAGCTCCTCGGTGTCGGCATAGCCCCCGGGCGGGTAGATCAGACCGGTGGAGAACCCGGCGGCGCCCTGGCCGAGCGAGCGGTCGAGCAGGTCGCACATCGCGGCCAGCTCCCCGGGGGTCGGCGGGCGGTCCGCGAAGCCCATCACCCCGGCCCGCAGGGTCCCGTGGCCGACCAGCGAGGCCAGGTGGGTGCGCCGCAGGCCGGGCCGCTGCCCGGCGGCGAAGCCGGCGAAGTCCCGGGCCGGGCGCACCGGCCCGAGGCCGAAGGTGACCCGCAGCTGCTCGGCGAGGGCGGGCAGCCGAGCGGGCAGCGCGGGGAACAGGCTGCTGCCGCAGTTCCCGGCGATCTCGGTGGTCACGCCCTGGAGCAGCGGGGCCAGCCGTAGCTCCTCGGTGCCGTGGTCCGCGCCGTCGAAGGTGGCGGTGAGGGCGTCGGAGTGGGTGTGGACGTCGATGAAGCCGGGGGTGACGACCCGCCCGGTGACGTCCACCACCTCGGCCGCGTCCACCGCCCCGACCCCCGGCGCCAGCACCGCCACCCGACCGCCGACGACCGCCACGTCCGCCCGCCGGGCGGCAGCCCCGGTGCCGTCCACCAGGCTGCCGCCGCGCAGCAGCAGGTCGATCCGGCCGGACGGGGCACGGCGGTGCATCGGCGACTCCCTCGGGCCCCTCCGTCGGTGGCGGTGGAGATGGCGGTGGCGGTGGCGGTGTGCGCCGATGCTGACAGCCGGGCCGGTCGAACGGAAGATGCTGCAGCCATTCGCGCCTCAGCAACCACTTTCGTACCGCTGGCCCGTTGCCCGGCTCACCGACGGACCCGCCGGGTCACGAGGGGTGCGGTTCTCCTCGCGGGGCGGAGCCCGGTTCGGCCGGGTGGACCGGGTGGACCCGGACGAGGGGGAGCAGTCGCCGGTGGTCGGCCGGGTCGAAGCTGCCGGCGAGCGGGGCCAGCACGGTCGCCGCGGAGAGGGCGACGGCCTCGGCCAGCCGCTCCGGCCACGGGGTTGCGGCGACCAGGCCCGCGGTGAGGGCGGCGACCGCCGAGTCGCCGGCGCCGGTCGGGTTGCCGCGCGCGTCCTCGGGCGGGCGGGCGCGCCAGTCGCCCTCCGGTGTGCTGGCGAGCAGCCCGCCGGGGCCGAGGGAGACGACCACGGCGCGGGCTCCGGCGGCGCGCAGCAGCCGGGCGCCGGTGAGGGGGTCCACCGGGCCCGCCGTCGCGGCGAGTTCAGCCGCGTTGGGCTTGACCAGGGCGGGGCCGGCGGCCAGTCCGGCGAGCAGGGCGGGCCCCTCGGCGTCGAGGACGGCGGGCACCCGCGCCTCGGCGGCGAGGGCGACCAGTTGTCCGTAGGCGTCCGGCGGCACGCCGCCGGGCAGCGAGCCGGACAGGACGACGGCCCGGGCGGTGCGCAGCAGTCGGCGGTAGCGGACGGTGAAGTCGGACCATTCCTCGGCGGTGACGGTGGGGCCGGGTTCCAGGTAGACGGTCGCGTCTCCGGTGGCGTCCTCGACCACGGCGACGGTGCGCCGGGTGGGGCCCGCGATCGGTTGGAGTGCGTCGCGCAGTCCGGCGGCGGCGAGGTCGGCCCGCAGGGCCTGCCCGGTGGCGCCGCCGACCAGGCCGGTGACCACGGTGTCGTGACCGAGCGCGGCGAGCACCCGGGCGACGTTGACGCCCTTGCCGCCGGCCCGTTCGGTGACGGCCCCGACCCGGTTGCTGCCGTGCCGGGCCACCCGGTCGAGGCGGTAGGTGACGTCCACGGCGGTGTTGAGGGTGACGGTGAGGATCACGGCGTGCCTCCGACGGGCGACGGGGCTTGGAGGAACGGGTCCCCGGCCGACGGGCCCCCGGCCACCAGCGGGTCCCCGGCCAGCAGGTCCCGGGCCAGCAGGGCCGCGCCGAGGCAGCCCGCGCTGCGGCCGTGTTCGGCGGCGACCAGGCGGGGCGGGGTGCGGAAGGCCAGCCGATCTGCGAGTGCCGTGGCCAGCGGGGCGAGGAGGTCCGCCCCGGCCCGGGCGAGGCCGCCGCCGATCACGATCCGCTCCGGGTCGAGCAGGGTGACGGTGGCGGCCAGGCCGTCGGCGAGGGCCGCCACCGCCTCGGCCCAGACCTGGGCGGCGACGGGCTCGCCGGCGCCCGCCCGCCGGTGCACGTCCTCGGCGCCGAGGTCCGGGGTGCCGGTGAGCCGGGCGTGGCGGCGGGCGATCGCGGAGGCCGAGGCGACGGTCTCCAGGCAGCCCCGGCCGCCGCAGGCACAGCGTTCGCCGCCGGGCCGTACGACCAGGTGGCCGAGTTCGCCCGCGATCCCGCGCGCGCCGCCCTGGGCGCGGCCGCCGGTCACCACGGCGGCGGCGATGCCCGTGCCGACGGGGACGAAGACGAAGGAGTCGCTGCCGCGCCCGGCGCCGAGGCGGGCCTCGGCGAGGCCGCCGGCCCGGACGTCGTGGCCGAACGCGACCGGGAGGCCGAGGTGTTCGGCCACCCGGTGGCGGAGCGGGATGTCGTGCCAGTCGAGGTTGACCGCCTTGACCACCGTGCCCGCGGCCTCGTCGACCAGGCCGGGCGCGACGACGCCGACGGCCCGGGGCGGGGCTCCGGCCCGCCGGGCGAGTTCCGCGAGTTCGGCGGCGCAGTCGAGCACGGTGTCGATGACCGCGCCACCGCCGCGGGCGGGCCGGGTGGGCCGGCGCTCACTGCGCAGGACCGTGCCGTCCTCCGCCACCACAGCGCCCTTGATCTCGGTGCCGCCGATGTCCAGGGCGATGACGTTCTCGGCGGCGACGTGGGCCATCGATCCCCCTGCTCGAATCTGCAATGAGTTGCTTGAAGCTGAGCAAAAGATAGGGCAGTCGATCAACTTTGAACAAGAGGGCAGTCGCGGCCCGGGGAGCGGGACGGTCAGAACGCGATGCGGTCAGAAGGCGATGCGGACCTTGAGCGCCGTACGGTCGTCCATCGCCCGGTAGCCGTCCGGGACGCCGTCGAGGTCCACGGTGCGGTCGAAGACCGCGCCGGGGTCGATGGCGCCGGAGAGCACGTCCGGGAGCAGTTCGGGGATGTAGGCGCGGGCCGGGGCGACGCCGCCGGCCAGCGAGACGTTCCGGTCGAACATCTGCGAGATGTCCACGCCGGCCGAGCCGCCGTGCGGCACGCCGACGTAGCCGACCGTGCCGCCGTCGCGGGTGATGGAGAGGGCCGTCCGCATCGACTCCTCGGTGCCGACGGCCTCCAGCACGGCGTGCGCGCCGAGGCCGCCGGTCAGCTCCCGGACCGCCTCGACGGCGGCCTCGCCGCGCTCGGCGACGACGTCGGTGGCGCCGAAGTCGCGGGCGATCGCGGTGCGCCGCTCGTGCCGGCCGAGCGCGATGATCCGCCCGGCGCCCAGCCGGTGGGCGGCGAGCACGCCGCACAGGCCGACCGCGCCGTCGCCGACCACGGCGACGGTGGCACCGGGGCGGACCCGGGCGGAGACCGCGGCGTGGTGGCCGGTGCTCATCACGTCGGAGAGGGCGAGCAGGCCGGGCAGCAGCTTCTCCTCACCGGCGGCCTCCTTCGGGAGCTTCACCAGCGTCCCGTCGGCGAACGGCACCCGCACCGCCTCGCCCTGGCCCCCGTCGGAGCCGACCGACCCCCAGAAGCCGCCCTCGGGGCAGGAGGTGTGCAGGCCCTCGCGGCAGAACGCGCAGGTGCCGTCCGACCAGACGAACGGGGCGAGCACGAAGTCGCCCGGCGCGAAGCCGGTCACCTCGGGGCCGACCGCCTCGACGACGCCGAGGAACTCGTGCCCGATCCGCTGCCCGGGGACCCGGGCGGCGACGCCCCGGTACGCCCACAGGTCGCTGCCGCAGATGCAGGCGTTGACCACCCGCACCACCGCGTCGGTGGGCCGCCGGACCACCGGGTCGGGCACCTCCTCGATCCGGATGTCGTTGGGGCCGTGGATCACGGTGGCGCGCACGAAGACACTCC
The DNA here is from genome assembly GCF_042266305.1 of Kitasatospora sp. NPDC056076. Taxonomy (NCBI): domain Bacteria; kingdom Bacillati; phylum Actinomycetota; class Actinomycetes; order Kitasatosporales; family Streptomycetaceae; genus Kitasatospora; species Kitasatospora sp. NPDC056076. The sequence continues at coordinate 216,805 of NZ_JBHJWG010000005.1, read as the reverse complement.
CGTACTGCTCGGGGACTGGGGTCGGGCCGTCAGGTTCGCCGTCCGCAGGCCCCCGCGTCCAGCTACATCTCCTACAGCAGGCCCTTAAGCTGGACTGATGCTCGATGTCCGACGGCTCGTCCTCCTGCGCGACCTGGAGGCGCACGGCACGGTGACCGCCGTGGCCGAACTCCACCGCGTCACGCCCTCCGCCGTCTCCCAGCAGCTGCGGCTGCTGGAGGAGGAGGCCGGCACCGCCCTGCTGGAGCGCACCGGGCGCTCCGTCCACCTCACCGCGGCCGGGCACCGGCTGGCCGCGGACACCGGGGCGGTGCTCGCGGCGCTCGACGAGGCCCGGGAGCGGCTGCGCACCGGCGCCGGGGAACCGACCGGCCCGGTGCACCTGGCCTGCTTCCCGAGCGCCCTGGTCCCGGTCGCGGCCCCGCTGGGCGAGGCCCTGGAGCGCGCCCACCGCGGCCTGGAGGTGCACATCACCGAGGCCGAACCCGAGGCCGCCGTACGGCTGCTGCTCCAGCGCCGCGCCGACGTCGCGCTCGTCTACCGCTACACCAACCTCGCCGCGCCCCCGCACCCCGGCATCGAGACCCGCACCCTGCGGACCGATCCGCTGGTCGCGGTGCTGCGGGCCGACCACCCGGCCGCCGGCCCGGCGACGAGCCCGGGCGGCGCGGGGGCGCCGGTCGACCTGCGGGAGCTCGCGGACACCTCGTGGATCACCGCCCCGCCGCAGACCCCCTGCGGGGACGCCGTCCTCCAGGCCTGCCGCTCGGCCGGCTTCACCCCGCGGGTGCGGCACACCTGCACCGACTTCGCCGCCATGACCGCCCTCGCCGCGAGCGGCGGCCACACCGTGCTCATCCCCCGGATCGCCACCGACCGCCTCCCGCCGACGCTGACCGTACGACCGGTGTCGGACGCCACGCTCACCCGCACGATCGAGACCGCGGTCCGCCAGGGCACGGCCCACCAGCCGACGGTCGCCGCCTGCCTCGAAGCCGCCGACCGGCTGGGCTGACCACCGCGAGGCGCCGGAGAGCGGGCCCCGTCAGGCCCGCCGGGGTCAGCCCGCGAGCGGCGGGTTGAGGCGGGCGAAGGCCTCCTGCCGGTGGTACGGGAAGTACGGGTAGGGCGCGGTACGGGCACTGGCGGCGTCCAGCCGGGCGACCTGCTCCGGGGTCAGCGACCAGCCCACGGCGCCGAGGTTCTGCCGCAGCTGCTCCTCGTTGCGGGCACCGATGATCACGGAGGAGACGGTCGGGCGGCGCAGCAGCCAGTTGATCGCGATCTGGGGGACACTGCGGCCGGTCTCGGCGGCGACCTCGTCCAGGGCGTCGACCACCCGGAACAGCAGGTCCTCCTCGACCGGCGGGCCGTAGTCGGCGGTGTCGTGCAGCCGGCTGCCGGCCGGGAACGGCTCGCCGCGGCGGATCCGGCCGGTGAGGCGGCCCCAGCCCAGCGGGCTCCAGACCAGGGCCCCGACGCCCTCCTGCTCGGCGAGCGGCATCAGCTCCCACTCGTAGTCGCGGCCGACCAGGGAGTAGTAGACCTGGTGGGCGGCGTAGCGGGGGCGGCCGTGGCGCTCGGCCAGGTCGAGGGACTTCATCAGCTGCCAGCCGGAGAAGTTGGAGACGCCGGTGTAGCGGATCTTGCCCGCGCGGACCAGGTCCTCCAGGGTGGCCAGCACCTCCTCGATCGGGGTGGCGGCGTCGTAGGCGTGCAGCTGGAAGAGGTCGAGGCGGTCGGTGCGCAGGCGGCGCAGCGCGTCCTCGACGGAGCGCACCAGCCGGGCCCGGGAGGTGCCGGCGTCCTGGGGGCCGTCGCCGAGCGGCAGGCCGGCCTTGGTGGAGATCAGCACCTGGTCGCGGCGGCCGCGCAGAGCCTCGCCGAGCACCTCCTCGGCGGCGCCGTCGGAGTAGACGTCGGCGGTGTCGAAGAGGGTGACCCCGGCGTCGAGGGCGATGTCGAGCAGGCGGCGGGCCTGCTGGACGTCGGTGCTGCCCCAGGCGCCGAACAGCGGGCCGCGGCCGCCGAAGGTTCCGGTGCCGAGGCTGAGGGCGGGGACCTTGAGGCCGGAGGCGCCGAGGCGGCGGTACTCCATGCCGGTGGGTGCCGTGGTGGTAGTCATGACAGTTCTCCCCTCGGAGCCACTAATGGGACTCCCGTTCCGTTAGGATGCCTCGAAGCTAGCAGACTCCATCCAGCTAATGGAACAGGAATCCCGTTAATGGTCGACGAGCCCACCGAGCCCTCCACCCCCGGCACCGTCCGCCCCGGCGGCCGCACCGCCCGGGTCCGCGCCGCCGTCCTGCGGGCCGCCGAGGACGCCCTGGTCGAGCACGGCTTCGCCGGCCTCGACCTCGGCGACCTCGCCCAGCGCGCCGAGGTCGGCCGCACCACCGTCTACCGGCGCTGGGGCAGCACCACCGCCCTGGTCGCCGACCTGCTCGCCGACATGGCCGAGCAGTCGCTGCCGCGCACCCGCAGCGGCTCGCTCGCCGAGGACCTGCGGGCCAACGCCCGACTGGTCCGGCGCACCCTGGCCGACCCCCGGCAGGGCGCGCTGTTCCGCGCCGTCCTGGTGGCCGCCAACGGCGACCCGGGCACGGCCGAGGCGCTGCGGCACTTCTACCGGCGCCGGGTCGAGGAGTGGGCGCCGTGCGTCACCGAAGCCGTCGAGCGCGGCGAACTCCCGCCCGGCACCGACCCGTTCGAGGTGATCCGGGCCGTCTCGGCGCCGCTCTACTACCGGATGCTCACCACCGCCGAACCGCTCGACGAGGCGGCCGCCGACCGCGCCGCGGCCGCCGCCGAGGCCGCCGCCCGGGCGGGGGCGTACCGGCGGGCCGGGGCGGGCTGAGGCGCCCTGCCGGGCGCCCCGGCGCCTACGGTCCGTCACCTGATCGCCGCCCACCGGCTGCGGAGCGCAACCACCCTTCGTAGCGTCATGCCCATGACGATCACCTCGCGCGCACGGGCCGCCTGCCTCGCCGTCCTGACCACCGCAACCCTGGCAGCGGGCGCCGGCCCCGCCTCGGCCGCCCCCGTGGCCGTGTCCGTTCCCTCCTACGAGCAGCAGCTCGGCGACGACTGCGAGGCGGCCGCGCTGCGCATGCTCCTCGCCGCCCGCGGCGTGCGGGCCGACGACCAGCAGATCCTGGACCGGATCGGCGTCGACCGGGACCACCCGGAGTTCGGCCACTCCGGCCCGCTGTCCGGCGACCCCTACGTAGCCTTCGTCGGCGACCCGGACGGCTCGGAGTCGGCCGGCACCGGCTTCGGCGTCTACTCCCCGCCCGTCGCCGGGGCCGCCCGCTCGTACGGGCTCACCGTGCGCCAGGACGGCCCGGGCGTCTCCGTCCAGCAGCTCAAGGACCAGCTGGCCGCCGGCCACCCGGCGATCGTCTGGGTGGACTACCTCTGGCGCCACCTCAGGAGCACCACCTACACGGCCTACGACGGCCGGAGCGTGCTGTACGCCGGGCCGGACGAGCACACCGTCGTGGTCACCGGGTTCAGCGGCGGCAGGGTGTCGCTCAACGATCCCGCCCGGGGCCGCACCACGGTCCCCGAGGAGGACTTCGCCGACGGCTACGCCACCTACGGGCAGATGGCGGTGGTCATCGACTGACCGGCGCCCGCGCAGCCTGTGAGCGATGTATGAGTTTTTGGCAAGAACCCGTCCCCGAACCGCCCCCGTGGCGCATTGCCCCAGGTCAACCCCCGATACTGACTCCCATGGCACGGCTATTCCTGTTCGAGGACGACGACTCCGCACCCGAGGCCCCGGCGCTCGGCCCGCGCGGCTGCCTGCGCCGCGGCCCGCGCTGCGGCCTCCGCCGCGGCCGCTTCGGGCCGCAGTGAGCGCCGCCGCCACCCCGGACCCCGCACCGGCCGCCGCGCCCCGACCGTCCGACGACCCGCCGCCGCGCCCGGGCCCGCACCCGCCGCGGCTGGTCCGGCTGCGCCGCGCCGTCGCCGGGCTGCGGCCACGCCTGCTGGTGGCCTTCGTCGCCGTCGCCGCCCTGAGCGCGCTGGCCACCGCCACCCTCACCTACCGGGCCGCCACCACCTCCACCCTCGACCTGACCAAGGACACCGCCCTGGACGAGCTGCGCCGCCGCGTCGACGTGCTCGCCCCGGCCCTGCCCTTCCCGCCCACCCAGGGCGAACTCGACCGCCTGGCCGCCCAGTTGTCGGGCACCGGCGGCTTCCGCGACTGGCGGGTGCTGGCCTCCTACGGCGCCGAGCACTCGGAGTGGACCCAGCCCGTGGCCGTCCCGCCGGCCCTCCAGCACACCGTCGACACCGGCCACGCCGCGTTCCAGCGCTTCGCCGCCGACGGCCACCCCTGGCTCGCCGTCGGCGTCCCCGTCAGCTACGCGAAGGGCGGCCCCGCCGGGGCGTCCGGGCTCACCGTCTACGCCCTGCTCCCCCTCGACCGCGAGCAGAGCGCCGCCTCCGCCCTGCTCGCCGGCGCCGCCGGGGCCGGGGCCTTCGCCGCCGTGCTGGCCGCCGGACTCGCCCTGCTGGCCGCCCGCCAGGTGCTGCGGCCGGTCCGGGCGCTCGGCGACGCCGCCCGGGCCCTGGCCCAGGGCCGGCTGGACACCCGGCTGACCGTCACCGGGCACGACGAACTCGCCCAGCTCTCCAAGACCTTCAACCACACCGCCCGCACCCTCCAGGGCACCATCGAGGAACTGCGCGCCATCGAGTCCCAGGGCCGGCGCTTCGCCGCCGACGTCTCGCACGAACTGCGCACCCCGCTGGCCGCGATGCTCGCCGTCACCGACATCCTCGACGAGGACGCCGAACAGCTGCCCGCCGACACCGCCACCGCACTGCGCATGATCAGCAACGAGACCGTACGACTGACCAGGCTGGTCAACGACCTGATCGAGATCTCCCGGCTGGACGCCGGGGCCGCCCCCCTGCGCACCGAGACCGTCGACGCCGCCACCGCCGTGCGCGAGACCCTCGACCTGCGCGGCTGGGGCGAGCAGGTCGACCTCGACCTGCCCGCCGCCCTGCCCGTCCGGCTCGACCCGCGCCGCTTCGACGTCGTCGTCGCCAACCTGGTCGGCAACGCCCTGCGCCACGGCCGCCCGCCGGTGCGGCTCGCCCTGCGGGGCAGCGAGGAGGAACTGGTGCTCACCGTCACCGACCACGGTCCGGGCATCCCGCCCACCGAACTCCCGCACCTGTTCGACCGGTTCTACAAGGCCGACAAGTCCCGGGCCCGCTCCGAGGGCAGCGGCCTGGGCCTGGCCATCGCCCAGGAGAACGCCCGGCTGCACGGCGGCCTCATCGAGGCCGCCAACGTGCCGGACGGCGGAGCGGTGTTCACCCTCGTCCTGCCCCGCGGACTGGACGGGGAGGAGGAATGGTGACCCTCCGCCGACTCGTCCCGCTGGCCGCGGTCCTGCTGCTGACCGGCGGCTGCTCCATCTCCACCACCGGCTCGGTCCGCAGCGGCCAGCCGGCCACCGGCGTCCAGCCCGGCACCCGGCTGTACTTCCTCGACCAGCACGGCATCCGGCCCGCCATCCGGCCCAGCGCCGAGCGCGAGGACCTCCAGCAGACCCTGGACACCCTGCTGGCCGGGCCCGACCCGACCGAACGGCGCACCGGCCTGTACAGCGACCTCCCCAAGGACGGCCGGGTCCAGGCCACCGCCACCCCCGGTGTGGTCACCCTGCGGCTCTCCTGGCCCGCCGCCTCGCTGTCCGCCCCCGCCATCCAGCAGCTCGTCTGCACCACCGAGGACGCCCCCACCGCCGGCCCGGTGCCGAAGGTCGCCATCGTCAGCAGCGACGCCCCCTCGGCCATCCAGCAGCAGTGCGACCTGCACCGCACCGGCTGAGCGAGGGGGCGTCGGACCGGGGGCACGAGGGCCGGGGGGTTTAGAAGAAGGAGTCGTCGTCCTCGTAGTAGTTGTTGACGACCACCTGCGGCTCGTCGTCGCTCAGCGCCTCGTTCAGCAGCATGCCGCCGACCAGGCCGGCCGCACCCGCGCCGATCATCGCGCCGGTGCCGAAGCGGCGGCCGCCCTGCTCCTGCTGCTGGGCGGGCACCTGCGGCTGCGCCTGCTGCGGGTAGCCCTGCTGGGGGTAACCGGCCTGCGGCGGGGTGTAGAACGGCGGGACGGTGGTCTGCGCCCGCTGGGCGCAGGCGGCGCAGGTCTCGACCTGGCGCGGCACGCCCCACTGCGGCTGCCACAGCACCACGGCCGAACCGGCGCCGTGGGTGGGGTCGAAGAAGCACGTCACGGGTGAACTCCCTGTAGCTGGCTGGGTCTTCGGAACGGCGGGGACGACCGGCGGCGCCGCGGGCGCGACCGGTACGGGCGCGGAGACGGGGGCAAGGGCAGGGGCCGGAGCCGCCGGCGCGGGCTGCAGGACGTCGACCCCGAAGTCGGTGGCGATGCCCGCGAGCCCGGAGGCGTAGCCCTGCCCGACCGCGCGGAACTTCCAGTCGGCGCCGTTACGGTAGAGCTCGCCGAACACCATGGCCGTCTCGCTGCCCGTCTCGGGCGTCACGTCGTAGCGCGCCACCTCGGTGCCGCTGTCCGCGTCGACGACCCGCACGTACGCACGGCGCACCTGGCCGAAGCTCTGCCGCCGCTGCGCCGCGTCGTAGATCGCCACCGCGAAGGCGACCTTCTCCACCTGGGCCGAGACGTCCCCGAGCCGGACCTCGATCCGCTCCGCGTCCTCGCCGCCCCCGCCGGAGCCCAGGTGGCGGACCGCGCCGTCCGGGCTCTGCAGGTTGTTGAAGAAGACGAAGTGCTGGTCCGTGAGGACCTTCCCGGACGGGCCGCACAGCAGCGCGCTGGCGTCCAGGTCGTACCCGGCTCCGGCCGTCCACCCGAGGCACACCCGGACGGACCGCACGCCGGGCGCCTGCCGGGCCAGGGAGACGTTGCCACCCTTCGTCAGGGCCACACTCATGGGGTTTCCTCCACCACCGTCCGAATCACGCTGTTCGACCACGACAACGCTGTAGAGCTCACGCCGGTTCCCGCCCCTGCGACCCGATGCGGACGGGGAGTTCCAGCAGGCCGCGGGCGCGCAGCGCGGGGCGGTGGCCCAGCTCCTCGGCCGGGGCGTCCAGGGCCAGGTCGGGGAAGCGGCGCAGCAGGTACCGGACGGGCAGTCCGTCCGGGCCGGTGACCCGGTGCACGGGCGCCTCGGCGCGCAGCGCGGCGTAGGCGCCGTAGGGGTCGCTGATCAGGGACTTCACGGTCGGATCGAGGGGTGTCACCCGCTCAGCCTACGGGCACGGCGCAGGCACCCTGGCGGGGTGTCAGCCCGCCGCCTAGGGTCAGTGGCCATGACAATGACCCGCCGCGCCGCGAGCTCCGCCATCCGCCGCGCCGCCCTGGCGACCGCACTCGTCGGCACCCTCGCCGCGCTGCTCGCCCCCGCCGCCGGGGCCCAGGCCGCACCGGCCGGCTGCCGGACCGTCACCACCGCCCCACCGGACGCCGAACAGGCCCGGCTGCAGGACGCCCGGACCGCCGTCTTCACCGAGCGCTCCGGCCTCGCCGACCTGCTCCACAGCTTCCCCGCCGCCCTCTGCGCCGCCCGCACCGCCCACCGCGCCCAGCGGGTGGTCGACAGCTGGGGCCGCAAGCTCTGGCAGGCCGGCCTCGACCGCGCCCAGGGGCGCCGGCCCGGCGGCGAACTGCCCGCTCTCGACGACCGCCCGCTGTACTGGGCGCGACTCGCCATGACCGTGCAACTCGCCCAGTGGCAGCCCCGGTTCGACGTCGACCACGCCGGACTGCGGGCCCGCTTCGAGGACGCCTCGCGCGGCCTCGACGACGGCTTCGCCGACGAACCCGACCCCGGCGTCCGACGGATCTTCGTCAGCGGCTTCGACCCGTACGGCCTGGACACCGAAGCGCGCCGCGCCAACCCCTCCGGCGCGGCCGTGCTGCACCTGCACGGGCAGCGGATCACCCTCGCCGACGGCAGCACCGCCGAGGTGCGGGCCGTCGTCCTGCCGGTGCGCTACCGCGACTTCGACCAGGGCATCGTGGAACGCGCCTTCGGCCCCCACCTGGAGCCCGGCGGCCCGCAGTCCGCCGACCTGATCACCAGCATCAGCCAGGGCTACCCGGGCAAGTTCACCCTGGAGGCCTGGGCCGGCCGCGCCCGCTCCGCCGACCCGTACACCGACAACGCCGCCGCGCTCTCCGGCGGCACCCGGCAGCACCCGGTGGACGCCCCGGGCCTCGCCGACGGCCCGGAGTTCATCCGCACCACCCTGCCCACCGACGCCATGACGGCCGTCCAGCAGCCCTACCCCGTGCTGCTCAACACCCCCGTCACCGAGATCCCCGCGGGCGCCACCGCCCCGGTCGACCGCCCCGACGGGCCGACCCCCGGCTCCCGCGCCGTCGCCGGGGGCGGCGGGGGCTACCTCTCCAACGAGGTCGCCTACCGCTCCAACCGCCTGCGCCTCGACCTCGACCCCGCGCTGCCCGGCGGCCACCTCCACACCCCGGTCCTCACCGGCCTCCCGGACCGGCAGGACCGCGTCACCTCACCGGAGTTCGAGCACAACGAGGCCGCCATCGCCGCCCAGGTGCGCGCGATCCTGAGCAGCGCGCGGCTCTGAGCCGACGAACCGCTGGGCCCGGGCCCGGCCGTGGGCCCGGGCCCAGCTGGACGGGCTCAGGCCGGGCGGGCGAAGCGGGTGCCCGCCGCCCGGGCACGCGATTCGGCGATCTCGGCGTAGGCGGCGTCCCGGCCCGCCCAGTGCGAGCCCTCGACCGACGTGCCGCGCTCCAGGTCCTTGTAGACCTGGAAGAAGTGGGTGATCTCCAGCAGGTCGAACTCGCGCAGGTCGCCGATGTCCCGCAGGTCGGCGTAGCGGGGGTCGCGGGCCGGGACGCAGAGGACCTTCTGGTCGGGTCCGCGCTCGTCGCGCATCACCCACATCCCGACCGCCCGGCAGGTGAGCACGCAGCCGGGGACGGCGGGTTCGCCGCCGAGGACGAGTGCGTCCAGCGGTTCCCCGTCGCCGCCGAGGGTGCGTTCGACGTACCCGTAGTCGGCGGGGTAGCGGGTGGCGGTGAAGAGGGTGCGGTCCAGCCTGATCCGGCCCGCGTCGAAGTCCATCACGTACTTGTTGCGCGATCCCTGCGGGATCTCGACCATCACCTCGAACTCCGCCGGCTCCACGGGCTCCACGGGCTCCACTCTCGCCTCCTCCACTGGTCCTGGGGAGATTGTCCGCCGTCAGGGCGCCGTGAGCGGCCACCGAAACGACACCCGTCGTTCGGGCCCGGCCGATAGCATCCGCACCATGGGGAGCTGGCAGGTTACGGTCATGAACCACCGCCGCGAGCCCGGCGGCCGTCCGCAGGGGCGCCCGGCGGGGCCGCTGGCGCGGCGCGAGGGGTGGACGCTGCACGGCGGGGACGGCGAGCTCAGCTGGGTCGACGCCGCCGGCGAGGTCCGCTGGCGCCGCCCCTGCCCGGGCCGGCCGAACGCGGCGCACCTGTCCGCCGACCGGGTGCTGGTCACCACCACCTCCTTCGACTACACCGCCTGGGGCCACCTCGGCCCGGCCCTGCTGCTGGACCTCGCCGACGGCACGCCGGTCGCCGAGCTGCGCGGGGAACGCGGTGCGGCGCTCGGCGACGGGCGCTTCGTCCTGGGGCTGGAGGGCTACGGCCACTTCGACACCAGGGCCCACGACCGGGACGGCGCCGTGGTCGACTCCTGGCGCAGCTTCGGCCACTACGTGGTCGGCACGGCCGGACCGGCCGGCACCGGCCTGCGGGTGGTGGAGACCGACCGCCGCCACCCCACCGGCAGCCGGGTGGTGCGGCTGCTGCCCGGCGGGGTGGTCGAGCCCGGCCCGCTGCTGAGCGACGCCCTGGCCCCCGAGCCGCTGGTGCTGCCCGACGGCACCCTGCTGGTGCTGGACGCGGGAGTGCTGCGTGCCGTCGGGCGGGAGCTGGACGACGCGGTGCTCGCCGAACTGCTCCCGCTCGACCCCGCCGACCGGCACCGCTTCACCGGTTCACTGCACCGCGGCCCCGAGGGCCTGACCGCGACCCTGGTCGAGCGCCACCCGACCCGGATGGGCAGCTACAGCTCCCACATCTGGACCCTCGGCCTGGCGGGCAGGTAACTACCGCTGCACCAGCGGGAGTTCCAGCACCGAACCGGACTCGCCGCCGTGCCCGCCGTAGCCGATCCGGTACTGCGCGCGGCCGTCGGCCGGGAGCAGCTGGAAGGAGTCGGGGTTGGCGGCGGCCACGGTGAGCCGGATCCGGTCGCCGGCCCGGAAGAGCACCGAGACCGGCTGGAGGTCGATCACCACCCGCTGCGCCCGCCCCTGCGGGAAGGGCGTGGCGTCGGTGGCCGCGAAGCTGCGGGGCGTGCGCAGCCGCCGCCAGTCGGGGTTGTCGTCGGAGTCGGCCACCGCCCGGTCGGCGAGGGCGAGTTGGCCCTCCGTCAGATAGGTGGCCCGGCCGTCCGGGGCGACGTCCTCCAGGTAGACGTGCAGGGCGCCGTTCGCCGAGCCGGCCAGGCCGGTGACGTCGAGGGTGACCCTGCCGTTGCCGGTGACCCGGGCGGGCTCGGTCAGCGGCGCGGTGGTGTAGCTGAGCAGCTTGCCGTCCACGGCCGCCCGGTCGGGGTAACTCACCTTGCTGCCGCTGAGGTTGGTGTTCCAGCGGTCGAGCGGGCCGGTGCCGGCGGTCGGGTCCAGGCTCAGCAGGTCGGAGCCGGCCGGGCCGCTCCCGGTCCGCCCCTCGGTGAGGGTGTTGCCCGCGCCGAGCCGGAAGGGCCGGGTGCGGGTCCCGGGCACCGGCCAGCGGCTGGTGGTGCGCCAGACGTCCTCGTTGAAGGTGTAGTAGTGCACCTGCCGCCTGCCGTCGGGGCGGGCGCCGTCGCGCACGTAGCGGTCGAAGAAGTCGACCACCCGCTGGTCGTTCTGCTCGTGCTCGGCCGGGGTGAGCGGCCGGGCGGGCCGGAACGGGTCGGCGAGCCAGCCGGCGCCGTGGTTCCAGGGGCCGATCCAGTCGTCCTGGGTGTTGGACAGGCCGCTGAACTGGGACAGCACGCCGTTGGCCGTCCCCGCGTCCAGCCAGCCGGCCCGGGTCAGCACCGGGACGCCGCCGTCCTCGACGGCGTCGGTCTGTTCGCCGACGCTGCCGACCGTCCAGCTCTGCGGGCCGTTGCGGTAGTCGCGGTGGACGCCCTGCTGCGCCATGTCGACCAGGTTGGCGTTGTTCGCGTGCTCGGCGCGCGCGGCGGCCATCAGGGCGGGTCCGTCCGGGCCGTCGACCGGACGGGGGGTCAGGCCGGTGAGGCCGACCTGGGCGCAGAGCTGCCGGGTCTGCGCACTGGTCTCACAGGTGGTGCCGCCGGCCTGGTCCAGGATGCGCAGCAGCAGCGCGTACGGGGCGAGCCGGGGCTCGATCAGCAGCCCGCCGGGGCGGACCAGGTCCTCGTAGGGGTCGAAGTCGTAGGAGATCGGTGCGGCGGCGGTGATGTGGTGGTTGCCGAGGGCGGTGGCGAGCATCGCGGTGTCGCCGCCGTAGGAGACACCGGTGGTGCCGACCCGGCCGTTGGACCAGGGCTGGGCGGCGATCCAGTCGCTGAGCGGGCCGCTGTCGGCGACCAGGTCCGCGCCCAGTTCGGAGGTCAGGGTGCCGAAGGAGGCGCCGGTGCCGCGCAGGTCGGCGACGACGTAGGCGTAGCCCTTGGCGTTCCAGGCCTCGGCCTCGCCGCTGGTGCCGCCCGACTGGCCGGCCAGGACGCGGGCGCGCCAGTAGCGCTGGGTGACCAGGACGGTGGGCAGCTCGGCCCCGGGTTCGGTGCCGTTCGGCAGGTAGACGTCGACGGCGAGGCGGACGCCGTCGGGCATGGCCACGTAGCGCGACTGGAGGTGGGGTGCGGCGGTGCCGGTGTCCGCGACGGCCGGGGCCGTGCCCAGGCCGAACAGGGTGAGCGCGGCGACGGCGGCCGCGGCGGTGCGGCGTAACCGCCGGTGGGCCGTCCTGCCCCGGCTCATCGGACGGTCGCCTTCCAGGGGCCTTCCTCCGGGCGCGCCTCGGAGTCCGTGTCCGGCCAGGGCGGCATGGTGACGGCGGTGATGCGCAGCGGCCCGTCGGCGTCCTGGTCGGCCCGGAACTGGAAGGCGGTGCCCAGCGGGATCGAGACGGCCGCCCCCGGGGCGAGCCGGTGGACCTCCTCCCGGCCGTCCTGGCGCCGCCACAGCTCGCCGCGGCCGGCGGTGACCTGCCACAGCTCCTGCACGGTGGCGTGCGACACGGCGTGGGTGACCTGCCCGGGGGCGAGTTCGAAGACCGCGAGGCTGCCGAGCCCGTCCAGGACCAGCAGCGGGCGGACCACGGCGCCGTCGGGCGCGGTCACCACCGGGGCGGTGGCGGGCTCGGCGCTCTCGAAGGGTTGGTGCTCGGGTGAGGAGGAGTGGTGCGGTACGGGCTGGTGCACTGGCTGATCGTTCATCCGACGACCCGGCCTCTCTCGTACGAAGGAGTTCCTGGGCTCGTCCCCCGTCGCCGATCAGACCATGCCCGCCGGACGGCCCACCATCCGCAGCGGTCCGTATCCGACCCCGAGAGAACCCCGAGGAGCCCGGCTCCGCTACCCCGAGACTCCCCCGAACTCGCGCACCGCATCGGTGACGATGGCCTCCAGCCGGGCGTGGTGGGCCCCGCGCCAGTAGGCCTGGCCGCAGTCCGCGCACTGGGCGAAGGCGTCGTACGAGCGCTCGGTGCCGTCGTGCAGCTGTTCGCGCACCGTCGTCTTGCTCACCGTACGCAGCGTGCCGTTGCAGGTGGTGCACCGGCTCCAGGGGGCGAGCGGCGGGGCGAAGCGGGAGAGCACGTCGCGCAGCTGCTCGGCGGGGCGGTGGCTGTAGACGTACGCACCGGCCCACAGTTCGCGGCGGCGCAGCAGGCCGCGGTCGCGCGAGAGCATGACGCGCTGTTCGGCGGCGGAGCGGGCGGCCAGCGCGGCGTCGCCGATGTCGGGGTTCTCGTAGGCGGCGTCGATGCCGAGCAGGCGCAGCCGGCGGGTGAGGGTGCCGAGGTGGACGTCCAGCAGGAAGCGCGGCGGGGCGGGCGAGGGCTGCGGCCGGGCGACGGCGGCGACGCTGACCTGCTCGGCGTCGGCCGGGACGTACGAGCCGGGCACCGGGCGGCCGTCCACCAGCAGGGCGCCGACCTCGGTGAGCGGCACGCCCAGCGACTCGACCAGGTGGCCGAGGCTGGAGGTGCCGTCGGTGCGCAGCGCGGTGCGGCCGGCCCGCCGGGGCGCGGAGACGAAGAGGTGCAGCTCAGGGGCGAGGTCGAGCCAGATCTGGGGTCTGTCCACGCGGCCAGCATGCCAGCGGGCGGCGGGCGGGGGCCAGCGGTTTCCGGGGCCCGCTGCGCGGGGCCCGCGCGGGGCGCTGCGCGGCGGGCCCGCGGAGTAGTATCGGCCGTATCCGGAACAGCAGCAGCGGCGGTTGGAGCGTGCGATGACCGGGAACGAGCGGCGGGACGGCCGGCCGGTCCGGTCGGACGGCCTGGTGGAGGAGGCGCCGGACGACCTGCTGGAGGACGCGCCGGACGACCTGTTCGCCGACCGCTCCGAGCGGCCGGCCTCCAGGGCCGGGCGCGCGGCGCCGTACGGCGGCGACGACGATCTCTACGGCGCCTCGGCGGCGGTGGCCCCGACGGCCGGGGAGGACGGCGCGGGGGCCGGCGGCAGGTAGTCGCGGTCGCGCGCCGCCCAGCGGGCCACCGGGCCCATCGCGTACCCGGCGGCGAGGAACACCCCGCCCAGTACCAGCCAGCCCGTGAGCCCGCCGTCCAGCAGCAGCGTGGTGAGCAGCAGCGGCCCCAGGGTGCGGGCGACGGCGACGCCGGTGCCGAAGAAGCCCTGGTACTGGCCGATCCGCTCCGGCGGCGCGAGGTCGAAGCCGAGCTGCCAGGAACCGGCCGACTGCCGCATCTCGCCCGCCACCTGCAGCACGGCCGCGACCACCAGCAGGGCGGCGAACCCCCACGCCGGGACGGACAGCACGGACAGTCCGCAGACCGCGCAGGAGGCGAGCAGCAGCACCCCGGACGACCGCACGGCCCGGACGGCCGAGTCCAGTCCGCTGACGTCGCGGGCCGCCCGGACCTGGAAGGCCAGCACGGCCAGGGTGTTGAGCACGAACAGCGCCGAGCCGAGCCAGCCGAGGCCGGGGGCGCGCTGGGCGATCCACAGCGGCAGGATCAGGCTGAGCATCGGCATCCGCAGCAGCAGCACGGTGTTGACCAGGGTGACGGCGACGTAGCGGCGGTCCCGCAGCACGGCCAGTCGTGGTCCGGCGGCCGGGTCGGCCGGTGCGGGCGGGGCCTCGGGCAGCCGGCGCAGCACCAGCGCACCGGCCAGGAAGCCGAGGGCGGTGACGGTGAAGGCGCCGAAGTAGGCCTCCCGGGTGCCGACGGTGAGCGCGATGCCGCCGATGGCGGCCCCAACGGCCAGTCCTCCGTTGAGGGTTGACTGGAGGTGGGCGAGCAGTCCGGTGCGCTCGGCGGTCGGCACCAGGCCGGCGACCAGGGCCTGCCGGGCCGCGGTGAGGCCGGACTGCGCGGTGGCGTAGAGGCAGACGGCGAGCAGGAACAGCGGGTAGGAGCGGACGACCAGGAGGACGGCGACCACGCCGGCCGTGGCGAGCGCGAGGGCCACGGCGGTGCGGCGCGGGCCGCGGCGGTCGGCGAGGGCGCCGAGCGGGACGCCCGCCAGCGAGCCGAGCGCCCAGGCGACGGCGAGTCCGAAGCCGAGGGCGGTCGGCGACATCCCGATGACGCGGGTGAAGTAGAGCGCGGAGCAGGTGTAGTAGGCGCCGTCGCCCACCGCGCTCGCCAACTGGGCTGCGGCGAGCGTTCGTTGGGGGCCGGCGGGGGGCAGCAGGGCGAGCCGGGCGGCGCTCTGGTTCGGCACTTCTCTCCTGTCGGATCCAGGCGGTCGGGCGAGGCCCAGCCTAGGGAAGAAGTGGACCGGCCGACAGGTCCATTGATCTTGAATTTTCCCGGTCCACTTCCGGGGCCCCGCCGCACCGTCGGACGAGCCGTGAACTCCCGTACGACAGAGCCCTGTTGATCGTCCAGCAGCACTCCGCGCGGCCGCTCCGAGGCCCCGCCCGCCCGGGCGAAGCCCCCTCCGTACCCGCTCCGACTCCGCCGGCCGAAGCGGACCGGACACCTCCACCACCCGGCCGGAGGGCCAAGATTGGCCGTGTTGACCCGTCAGTAACGCCCTCCTATGCTCAACGGCGTCCGCGATCCGGCACCGGGGCCGGGGCCGTCCGTGCCCGCCCGATCCGGCGCCCGCTCCGGCTCGAAGGGCCCCTCCCATCAGCACCTCCACCGCCCGCTCGGGCTTCGCCGGCCGCGAGGGCCCGGACGAGGACCCCGCCGCTCCCACCGGTCCCGCGGACCGCGCCGAGCCCGCCGGCCGCCGCCGCTTCCTCACCTACCTGCTGGCCGCCCCCACCCTCACCGTCGCCGCCCGGCTCGGCCTCGACGCCGCCGCGCCCGCCACCGCCCGGGCCGCCGAACGCACCGCCGCGGCCACCCGCGACGCCTCCGCGCCCCCGCAACTGCTCGGCCTGCCCGGCATCCCCGACGTCCTCGACCTCGGCGACGCGATGATCCTCGCCGGCCTGCCCACCTCCCACCTGCTGGTGCTCGAAATCACCCCCGCCGGGCGTGCCGCGCTGCACCTGCCCCGGCTGGAGGTCGGCCAGGGCCTCACCACCGCGATCGCCATGCTGGTCGCCGAGGAACTCGACGCCGAACTCACCGACGTGGACGTGCCGCTCTCCGACGGCCGCCCCGAACTGCTCTTCTACCAGCTCACCGGCGGCTCCAACTCGGTGCGCTCGCTGTACGAGCCGGTGCGCGCCGCGGCCGCCGCCGCCCGCGCCCGGCTGGTCACCGCAGCCGCGAACCGCTGGAAGGTTCCCGCGACCGCCCTGCGCACCGCCGGCTCCGCCGTCCTCGCCCCCGACGGCCGACGCCTGCGCTTCGGGGAACTCGCCGCCGACGCCGCCACCGTGGTCGTCCCCGCCGTCCCCGCCACCCCCAAGCCGGCCGACCAGCGCCGCCTGGTCGGCCGGCCCACCGGCCGCATCGACGCCCGCGACATCGTCACCGGCCGCGTCCAGTACGCCGGGGACCTCCGGATCCCGGGCGCCGCACCCACCGTGGTCGCCCGCCCGACCACCGTCAACGGCACCCTCAAGTCCCTGGACGCCTCGGTCGCCCGTGCCATGCCCGGGGTCCTCGCCGTGGTGCCGATCCCCACCGGCGTCGCCGTCCTCGCCGAGACCTTCGACCAGGCCCTCAAGGCCCGCGACGCACTGCGCACCACCTGGAACCCCGGACCGGCCGCCGGCCTCTCCACCGAGGACGTCCGGGCCGGACTGCGCGCCGCGCACGCGCCGTTCCTGCTGCCGCCGCTGCTCACCCCGTACCTGGACGGCGAGTTCGACTTCGCCTTCGTCAACCACGCGCCGATGGAGGTGCTCACCGCCGTCGCCGACGTCCGGCCCGGCCGCGCCGAACTCTGGTTCGCCGCCCAGAGCCCGATCATCGCCCAGCAGACCATCGCCGCCGAACTCGGCCTGCCGCAGAACGCCGTCACCGTCCACGTCGTCCGCGGCGGCGGCTCCTTCGGACGCCGGCTGTTCTTCGACGCCGCCCTGGAGGCCGCCCAGATCTCCAAGGCCGCCGGCCGACCGGTCAAACTGATGTGGACCCGCAACGACGACATGCGGCACGGCCGGATGCGCCCCGCCAGCCACCACCGCATCCGCGCCACCTACGGCCTCGGCCAGGTGCTCAGCTGGGAGCACCGCGCCGCCACCGTGCGCACCGACCTCTCGCACGGCCTCGGCGAGGCCCTCACCGGCGCCGGGTTCAACCTCTCCGTCGCCGGGATCAGCCTCGCCCAGGCCTTCTTCCTGCTCACCGAGAAGAACCCGTACAACGTCGGCATCCCCACCCAGCTGCTCGCCGAACTCCCGCTCCCGGTGCACACCGGCAGCTGGCGCTCCGTCTACTCCGGCATGGTCCGGGTCGCCGACGAGATCATGATGGACGAACTCGCCCGCCGGATGGGCCAGGACGAGGTCGCCTTCCGCCGCGCCCGGGTGCGCGACGCCGCCGGCCGGGCCCTCCTGGACACCCTCGCCAAGGCCGGCGACTGGGGCCGCCCGATGCCCGAGGGCCAGGCCCAGGGCGTCGGCTACCACGACGAGAACGGCGGCCGGGCCGCCTACCTGGTCGAACTCGACGCCACCGACCGCGCCAACCCCCGGGTCACCAAGGCCGTCATCGCCGCCGACGTCGGCCAGGTCATCAACCCCCGAGGCCTGGAAGCCCAGTTGACCGGCGCACTGATCGACGGCATCTCCGTCGTCCTGCAGGCCGGCAACCACCTCGACAACGGCGCCTTCCGGGAGGGGAGTTACGCCGACTTCCACTACGCCCGGCAGCGCAACACCCCGCCGACCGTGGAGATCCACCTGATGCCGCCCAGCGGATCCCCGGGCGGGGCAGGCGAGTTGGGCGTCCCCGCCGCCTCCGCCGCCGTCGCCAACGCCTACGCCCGCGCCACCGGCACCAGCCCGCGCTCCTTCCCGATCAACTTCTGAGGACGTCGACCCCCATGCCCACCCACACCTTCGTCCTCAACGGGCAGCCCGTCAGCGTCGACGCCCCGGACGACATGCCGCTGCTCTGGGTCCTGCGCGACAAGCTCGGCGTCACCGGCCCCAAGTACGGCTGCGGCGTGGGCGTCTGCCGCGCCTGCACCAGCCACCTGGACGGCCAGGAGTTCCAGCCCTGCACCCGCCCGGTCAAGGAGTGCGACGGCCGCACCGTCACCACCATCGAGGGCCTCGCCGACGGCGACACCCTCCACCCCGTCCAGGAGGCCTGGATCGACTGCGACGTCGCCCAGTGCGGCTTCTGCCAGCCCGGCCAGATCATGACCGCCGTCGCCCTGCTGCGCCGCACCCCCGACCCGACGGACGCCGACATCGACCAGATCCAGAACATCTGCCGCTGCGGCAGCTACCCCCGCATCCGCGAGGCCATCAAACGCGCCGCGGCCACCGGCCGGGTGCACTGACCGGCCGTCTGCGGATCGCCGCGGTGGGCCCTATGCGCCGGCGCCCGCCGCGGGGTCGCGGCCGAAGAAGGCGGCGAGCCGGTCGTACGCCGGGGCGTCCGGCGGGGCGGGGACTTCGGGGGCGAAGGCGTGGTGGTCGGCCTCGTCGCCGCGGTACTCGGGCTTGAGGGCGCCGTGCGCCCAGTCGAGTGCCGCCCGGGCCACCTCGTGGTCCAGGCCCTCGGTGGACTGGCCGGTGGCGTGGGCCAGGTCCCAGGCGTGGACGGCGAATTCGGTGGTCTGCTGGTCGACCGGGAAGCGGGCCGGCAGGGTGGCGCCGCCGGGGAGGTCGACCGTGCCAGTGAGGTCCCCGGCGGCGCGCCAGGCCTCGACCAGCCGCTCGGCCCCGGCCTCGAAGGCGTGCAGCCAGTCCTCCTCGACCCGGTCGAAGGGCCGGCTCCAGTCCGGCTGCCCGCCCTCGGCCCGGAGGGTGAACTGCGCCAGGTCGTGCAGGAGATGGCTGATCAGGTCGCCGACGTCCCAGGAGCGGCAGGGGGTCGGGTGGCCGGCCAGTTCGACGCCGGTGCCGTCGATCAGCCCGGCGGTCTGGGCCAGGGCCCGGGCGAGCAGCCCGATCGGGTCCACCGGGTCCACCGGGTCGGCCGGGTCGTCCGCCGCGGTCATGGCACACCTCTCGGTCGGGGGGCGCACGGGTCGTGCCGGGCGATCGTAAGCGCGGTCGCCGACGACCGCCCGGCACGACACCGCCGCCCCCGCCGAACGGGAGGTCAGGCGGCGAAGCCGCCGTCCACCGACAGTTCCGCACCGGTGACGTAGCGGCCGTCCTCACCCACCAGGTAGGAGACGGCGCCCGCGACCTCGGCCACCGTGCCGTAGCGGCCGAGGGCGACGAAGCCGCGCTGGA
Source organism: Kitasatospora sp. NPDC056076 (assembly GCF_042266305.1). Taxonomy (NCBI): domain Bacteria; kingdom Bacillati; phylum Actinomycetota; class Actinomycetes; order Kitasatosporales; family Streptomycetaceae; genus Kitasatospora; species Kitasatospora sp. NPDC056076. The sequence goes on along the minus strand of NZ_JBHJWG010000005.1, from coordinate 197,740 downwards.
AGTCGGCGGAGTCGCCGTCGGCCGGGTTCATGTCGGTGTCGATCGGGCCCGGGTGGACCAGGTTGGCGGTGATCCCGCGCGGGCCGAGCTCCCTGGCCAGCGCCTTGGTCAGGCCGATCAGCGCGGCCTTGCTGGTCGCGTAGAGCGCGGCGCCGGGGAAGACGACGCGCTGGGCGACGCAGCTGCCGATGGCGACGATCCGCCCGCCCTCGGCCAGGTGCTCGACGGCCGCCTGGGCGTACAGGTACGGCGCCCGGACGTTCACCTCCAGCACCCGGTCGAGCTCCTCCAGCCCGACCTCCTCGATCGGCCCGCCGGCGCCCACGCCGGCGTTGTTCACCAGGATGTCCAGCCGTCCGAACCGCTCGGCGACCGAGGCCACCGCAGCGCGCACCGCCGCCGGGTCGGCGCTGTCGGCGCGCACGGCCCAGCCGGTCCGCCCCATCGCGGTGATCTTGGCGACCACCTCCTCGGCCCGCTCGGCCGAGCCCTGGTAGGTCAGCGCCACGTGGGCGCCGTCCTCGGCCAGCCGCAGCGCGACCGCGGCCCCGATCCCCCGGCTGCCGCCGGTCACCAGGGCCACCTTGCCGTCGAGCGCCGCAGCACCGTTCATCGTCATGTCTTCGGATCTCCTCGTGCACCGTGGTCCGATCGCGTCCCGGCCGTCCGCCGGCCGGCGTTCCGCTCTCGGTGTGTGAGTCGATCCTGATCCGGAATCCTTGACGTCTCCGGCGGTATTCGGACGTTGCGTTCAACGTTCAACTACAACTCCACGCGCCTCCGTGGCGCGACCAGCGAGTGGTAGTACGACCCGACCGCAGGCTGCCCGGTCCAGTTCGGCCCGGCCGACGGGTCGGCGCCCGCGTAACCGAAGGGCAGCGCGACCGGCCGCCCGCCGTCCAGGAGCAGCAGGTGACGGCGCGCGCGGTACTCGAACCCGGCCGCCCGCAGCGCGGCGAGCACCGCGCGGCCCGCGCCGGAGCCGTCGGGGCGGCGCACCGACTCCGGGTCGAAGTGGGCGGCGAAGCGGCCGTCCGGGGCCAGCCAGGAGGCGGCGCGGGCGATCGCGCCGAGTTGGTCGCCGAGGTAGTGCAGGCCGTGCACACAGGTGATCAGCTGGTACGACCGCTCGGGCACCCAGTCCGCGAGCGCCGCCGTCACCAGGCGCAGCCGTGCCCCGGCCGCCAGGGCGGGCGGCGGGACGGGCAGCGGGACCAGCGGTCCGACCAGGTCCACCCCCGTCAGCTCGGCGCCGGCCGGCAGTACCCGGGCCGCCTCGACCAGTGCCCGCCCCTCCCCGCTGCACAGGTCCAGCCAGCCGGGCGCGGCGCCGCCGTGCTCCCGGAGCCAGGCGGCGGGGTCGAAGCCCAGCTCGCGGGTGTAGCTGTTGACGCCGCACAGCCCGCGCCCGCGGTTCATGGTGCTGTTGGCCACCACGGAGGAGGCGCTGAGCTCACTGTCACTGATCAGTCGGACCATCAGACGACCTTACTGGTGCAGGGCTCCAGCGAACCCGATGCGCCAGGACCCCGAACGCGCCGGGCGGCCACCCCGCGCAGGGGTGGCCGCCGGATCGCGTCGCAGCGTGGTAGGGCGTCAGACGGTCAGCGTCTGCCCGGGGAAGATCAGGTCCGGGTCGGCGCCGATGGTGCGGGCGTTCCTGCCGTACAGGCCGTCGGTGTCGACGCCGAACTTGGCGGCGATGTCGCTCAGCGTGTCACCGCTGCGGACGGTGTACTCGCCACCGGTGGTGTTCTTCGCCGCCGCCGGAGCGGACTGCGCCGGCTTGGCCGACGGGCGGCCCTGCGGGGCCTGCGCGGCGTGCGGCTGCGCCTTCGGGGCGGCCGCCTTCGGAGCCGCCTGCGGGGCGGCCTTGGGGGCCGCCTTCGCGGACCGCTTGGCCGGCTTGGCGGCGGTCGCCGCCCGGTCCGCGGCACCCGAGCCCGCCGAGGTGTCGACGGCGGCCGGGGCGCCGCCCTTGCTCAGGCCCGCCTTCTGGGAGCACACGGGCCAGGCCCCCGGCCCCTGCGAGGCGAGCACCTTCTCGGCGACGGCGATCTGCTGCGCCCTGGTCGCCTGGTCGGCCCGGGGGGCGTACGCGGTTCCGCCGTACGCGGCCCAGGTGGAGGGGGTGAACTGCAGTCCGCCGTTGAAGCCGTTGCCGGTGCTGATGCTCCAGTTCCCGCCGCTCTCGCACTGGGCGACGGCGTCCCAGGTGGAGGAGGGTGCGGCGGAGGCCGAGGTGGCCGTGACGAGGCCGGCCACCGGCAGGGCCGCGACGGCGGCGCCCGCGACGACCGCCATCCGCAGGCGGTTGCGCTTGCTGGTGGTGGTCTCGGTGGCAGCGGCGGTCTCGTGACGGGAAGTCATGAATGTCCTCTCGGCAAGCCCCGGGCGGGCAGGCGGAACCAGGCCCGGGACACGGGCCGGTCGGTTGCGCTCACCTCGCTCGTCGGGCGGCCGGCCACGTGTCGGACGTGCCGTGCCGCCCCGGCCACCTCCACTCGCCGACGGCCCGTTCGGGCCGGTCTCGTCGGCGGGCACCGCCCTCGCGCCGGGGGTCAGTCGGCGGGCCGTGCGTCGGGGTGAACCCGGGTGGCGCTCGTTGCGCCGCCAAGAAAGCTAGGGGCACATCCGGGGCTCAGCAAGCAATTCTTGGTTCTCGCAGGTCAGTTGACTGTTACCGGCGGTATCGATCAAGAAACGGCGCCCGGTTCGACCAGGTTTGACCGCATTTTAAAGATCGAACGATCAATTTCCGTGCCCGCGCTCACATCTGTCCGTTCGTGGACTCCCGCACACCATCGACCGTCCGCAATCGGAAGATGACGGACCGTCACCAGTCCATCCGGAGTTCCCGATTCGGACCACCGATTGAGTGGCATCCGTCACCGGCGACACCCACCGCGACCGCGCGACCCCGCTCAGCTACGGCCGTCGAGCTCCGCGTCCCGCGCCAGCAGCGCCGCCTGGACCCGGTTCTCACAGCCCAACTTGGCCAGGATCCGGCTGACGTAGGTCTTCACCGTCGCCTCGCTCATGTGGATCCGGGCCCCCGCGTCCGCGTTGGACAGGCCCTCCCCGAGCAGCGCCAGCACCTCCAGCTCGCGCCCGGTGAGCACCTCCAGCCGGCGCCGCGCCTGCGCGCCGCGGGCGGCCGCCGAGCCGCTGCGCCCGGCGGCCAGCGAGTCCACGATGTGCCGGGTGGCGGCCGGGGAGAGGAAGGCGTTCCCGCCGGCCGCGGCCCGGACGGCCTGGATCAGCTCGTTCGGCGCGGTGTCCTTGAGCAGGAACCCGGCGCCGCCCTCGGTCACGGCGCGCAGGACGTTCTCGCGCTCCCCGAAGGTGGTGAGGATGATCGCCCGTGCGCCGGGCGCGACCCTGCCGAGCTCCCCGAGCGCCGTCAGTCCGTCCATCACCGGCATCTGGATGTCCAGCAGGACGACGTCCACCCGGTGCGCCCGGGCCAGCTCCAGCGCCTGCCGGCCGTCGGCGGCCTCCGCGACCACCTCGATGTCCTCGGCCGACCCCAGGATCATCCTGATCCCGGCCCGGATGAGCGGCTCGTCGTCGGCGACGAGGACTCGGATCACGCTGGTCATTCCCCTCGAACGGTGGTGCGGCTGGAACTCCATCCTCACATCCCGGCCGCACCCTCCTCCCGCCCGGGGCCGGGGAGGGCGGGCCGGGGCCGGGCGCCGCGACGACGGACGGCCGACCTCAGCCCTTGGAGGTGTACTCCACCTTCTCCACCAGCACCCCGCCCTTGAAGCAGAACCGCGCCACGTGGTCGTCCGACCAGGAGTCGCCCTGGCCCTCCTTCGCCAGCGAGTACCAGCGGCAGTGCGAGTCCTCCGGCCGGGGCGGCCCGGCGGACTGGAAGTCGGAGGTGAAGAAGTCGTTGCCGGGCGGGAGCTGTTTCAGCACCTCGCCCCGCGAGTCGCCCACCCGGATCTGGTCGTAGACCGACTGCCGCACCGTCGAGTCGCTGGCGCCCCGGACGAAGGCCACCACGCCCCAGGCCACCAGGCCCGCCACGATCAGCGTCACCGCCCCCACCCCGGCCGCGCAGCCCAGCGCCGGGCGGCGCCGACCGTCCTGCGCGCCGTCCACCGGCGGCAGCCCGCCGGCCGCCCACTCCTCCTCGGCCGTCAGGGCGGCGGCGCCCTCGGCCTCCGCCCCCTCGTAGGGGAGGACGGCGGCCAGCCGGAAGCCCTGCTCGGGCGTCGGGCCCGCGTGCACCATGCCGCCGACCAGCCGGGCGCGCTCCCGCAGGCCGGTCAGTCCCTGTCCGCCGCTCACCACCGGCCCCGCGCCGGAGCGCGCGCCCACGAGCTCCGGCGCGCGGGGGTTGGTCACCTCCACCACCAGCGCGTCCGGCTCGTACCGCAGCGCGACCGCGATCGGCGCGCCGGGGGCGTGCTTGTGCGCGTTGGTGAGCGCCTCCTGCACGATCCGGTACGCCGCGTGGTCGACCGCCGCCGCGAGCGGCCGCCGCTCCCCCTCGACGCAGAGCTCCACCACCGTCCCGGGCGCCCGGGAGGACTCCACCAACCCCTCGATCCCGTCGACCCCGCCGCGCGACCCCGCCGCGCCCGGGGCGCCGACGACCGCGGGCGGCACCGCCGTCGACTCGTCGTGCAGCACCCCGACCACCTCGCGCAGCTCACGCATGGCCGCGACCGCCGCCTGCCGCAGCACCCCGACCGCCTCCCGCTGCCGGTCGCTGAGGGTGCGGTCCACCTCCAGCGCGCCCGAGTGCACGGAGATCAGGGCCAGCTGGTGGCCCAGGCTGTCGTGCATGTCCTGGGCGATCCGGTGCCGCTCCCGCAGCCGGGCCTGGTGCACCACCATCGCCCGCTCGCGCACCAGCTGGTCGTTGCGCTCGCGCAGCGCGTCCAGCAGGGCGCGGCGCTGCGCCCGGTAGCGGCTGTAGAGGGCGGGCAGACCCGCGAAGACCAGGAAGATGCCGAGCGACAAGCCGATGATCAGCTTGGGTGAGTACGAGGCGCCGTCCTTGAGCATCCCGAACATGGAGAACATCAGGTAGCTCAGCACGAAGGCGCCGACCAGTCGCCACACCCGGCCGATCCGCGCCCCGGCCACCCAGCCCGCGCACACCAGCAGCGGGAACGGCCCGAGCGACCAGCCCGCCAGGGTCCCGGTCAGCACCAGCACCGTCGCCGGGAAGCCGCGCCGCAGCAGCCACAGCGCGGCGACGGCCAGCCCGAAGGGCACCGCCAGGTCGGTGGCGGCGGCGAGCTCCAGCAGGGCCGCCAGCGCGCCCATCAGCAGGGCCGCCACGGCCTCGCCGACCACTCGCCGGGGGCGCCAGGGCCCCGGGAGCGCCGTCCGTACCGCTGTCGACCAGGCCCGTGCGATTGCTTCCACCCGTCGAGGCTAACCGGGCGGCCGCCCCGGCCGCGGTCACCCTTCGTCGCAGCCCGGGCCGACGAAAGTCGCCGCTCCGGCGCCGGTCGGGCCGCCAGCCGGGCCGACGCCCACCCCGCCGTCCGTCCCGCCGCCCGGGCCGCCCACCCCGCCGTCCGTCCCGAAGGCCGTGAGCAGCAGCGCCACGTCGTCCACCCGCCCGGTCGAGCCGACCTCGCGCAGCAGCCGCTCGGCGAGCTCCTCCAGTGCCTCCCCCGCCCGCCCGTGCGCCAGCGCCGCCCGCAGCCGGTCCACCCCCTGGTCGATCGCCAGCGCCGGGTCCTCCACCAGCCCGTCGGTGTAGAGGGCGAGCAGCGACCCGGGCCGCAGCCGCAGCTCGCTGACCGGGTACGCCGCCCCCTCGTCCACGCCCAGCAGCGGCCCGCCCGGCACGTACAGCGCCTCGGCCCGGCCGTCCGGGTGCCGCAGCACCGGCGGCAGGTGGCCGGCCCGGCCGATCCGCACGGTGCCGTCGGCGGGGGTGAGGCGCACCAGGCAGCAGCTGGCGAGCAGCCCCGGGTCGAGGTCCAGCAGCAGCCGGTTGGTGCGGGCCAGCACCTGGCCGGGCGGCTCGCCGCCACTGGCGAACGCCCTGACCGCGCTACGCAGTTGGCCCATCGCGGCGGCCGCTCCGACGCTGTGGCCCTCGACGTCGCCGATCACCAGGGTGAGGTCGTCGCCGGTGACGATCGCGTCGTACCAGTCGCCGCCGATCTCCATGCCCTGGGTGCCGGGCAGGTAACGGGCGGCGGTGCGGATGCCGGGCACCTGCGGGAGCCGGTGCGGCAGCAGGGCCTGCTGCAGGCCGCGGGCCAGCACGAACTCGGCGTCGTACAGCCGGGCCCGCTCCAGGGCCTGGGCGATGAAGCCGCCGAGGCCGGTGAGCAGTCCGCGCTCCTCGACGGTGAAGGGGTGCGCCCGGTCGAAGCCGAGGATGCAGCTGCCGACCGGGCGGCCGGAGGCGATCAGCGGCAGGAACGCCCAGGCGCCCATCTCGTCCAGGGCGAGGCCCGGGTAGGCGGCGGCGAGCTCGCGCACCGACTCGAAGAAGATCGGGGTGCCGGTGCTGAGCGCCTCCGCGCCGGGGACCCGGGCGTCCAGCGGGGTGCCCTCGAAGCCGTCCAGGAAGCCGTCGGGGTAGCCGCTCTGCGAGACCAGGTGCAGCCGCTGCTCGCGCACCCCGTAGATGGCGAGCTCCTGGCCGCCGAAGGCCGGCAGGATCTCCTCGGCCACCGCCCGGCAGACGTCCCGCACGGTGACGGCCTCGGTGAGCGCGCTGGCCAGCTGGAGCAGGTGGTGGGTGCCGCCGACGCCGCCCGTGCCCGCACCGGCCGTGGCCGCGGGCGGCGCCAGGGCGGTCGGCGGCTCGGCCGCGCCCGGCGGGGCCTCGGCGGCGACCATCCGGACGGTGACGCCGTGCGGGTCGGGGTAGAGCGAGAAGGCGAGCCAGCCGTCCGGCGGACGGACGGCCAGGAAGGCGGTGGGCTGCTGGGAGAGCAGGGCGGCGCGGTAGCGGTTCTCGTAGAAGGGGTCGGCGAGCCAGGGCAGCACCTCCCAGGGGTGGTGTCCGACCAGTTCCTCGGCACCGGCCCCGAGCAGCGGCTCGGCGGCCCGGTTGACGTAGCTGATCAGACCGTCCGGGTCGAGCGAGAGCAGCCCCTCGTGCAGCCGCTCGACGGCGGCGGCCGCCGCGGTCAGGGCACGGACGTCCAGGACGGCGCCGACCAGGTGGGTCCCGCCGTCGGAGATCGCCCCGGGCACCCGGGCCCACAGCTCCACCGGGTACGGGCGGCCCGCCGGTCCGAGCACCCGCACCCGGGCCGCCAGCACCTCTCCGTGCTCCAGGGCGGTGCGGGCGGCGGCCCGGAACTCGGGCACGTCACCGGGGGCGATCCGGCCGGTCAGGCAGCGCACCGTGCCGTCGAACTCGCCGGGCCCGAAGCCGAAGATCTCCCGGAACTGCACGTCCGCCGCGAGCGCGCCACTGGCCACGTCCCAGTCGAACAGCCCGACCCGGGTGGTCACCGCCGTCGGCGGCGCCAGCTCCACCACCGCGGCGTCCCCGGCCGGCTCCACCGGCTGCCCGGCCGCCGCCACCCCGGCCAGCCCGGCGCCCAGCCGGGAGGCGACCGCCTCCGGCCGCCCGCCGTCCCCGTCCGGCACCCCGTCGTCCGAGGCGGGCCACAGCACGCTGAGCACCCCGAACCGCTCCCCGCCGTGCCCCACCGGCACGCAGGCGGAGACGAAGTCGTACGGCAGCCCGACGGCCAGCTGCGGGAAGCGCCGCACGATGTCCTCGGAGTCGGACAGCGTGACGGTCCGCCCGGTGCGGAAGCAGACCGCGACCGGCAGCGGCCCGGCCGCCGCGACCCGGCGGAACGGACTCATGATCGACAGCGGCACCCCGGCGAGGGTCCGCAGCACCAGGGACCGCCCGTCCCGCGAGCGCAGGTGCACCATCGCCCCGTACGCCGCGGTCGACGCCAGCACCTCCCGGACGGCCTCCGCCAACAGCTCGTCCCGCGCGTGCGCCGCCTCCGGGCCCGCCGCACGGACCGGCTCGGCGTCCCCGCCGGTCGGCCGCGGATCGCGCATGCTCCCTTGCTACGTCCGGCCCGGAACCGTGTCAAGGCGAGCCCCGCCCGCCCCGGCCGGCCCACCGGCCCCACCCGCCCCGGCACGGACGCCCTCACCCGGCCGAGCGAACCGCTCCGCCGAGCGGGTGACGCGCTACGGCAGATCGGTGAGGTCGACCTCCACCGGGAACGGCACCGCGGCCTTCACCAGTCCGGTGAACACCTCCCCGGCCCGGTACACCCGGCTCGCCTCGTCCAGCAGACAGGTGTGGACGACCGCCACCCGGCCCGCCGCTTGCTCGACCCGCCAGTAGAAGGGAATTCCGGCCTTCGCGTACTGGTCGGGCTTGACCAGCCGGTCGGTGGTCTCCGAGCCCGGTGAGACGACCTCGACCACCAGCAGCACGTGCTCCGGCCTGGCCGGCATCTCCTCGACCGTGTCGGCCCGGTAGACCACCACATCCGGGCAGCGGTTGTCGAGCGGCACGTCCCGCAGCCGCAGGTCGAAGCCGCAGTCGGCGTTCCAGTCGGCCCCGCCCGCGTCGTCCAGGGCGTTCGCCACCAACCGCGCGATCCGGTTGTGGCGGGCCGAGCGGCTCGGACGGGCGACCACCACCCCGCCGACGATCTCCACGTCGGCGCACTGCTCCTCGGTCCAGCCGTCGTACTGCTCGGCCGTCACGGTGGACATCCTCGGGCCTCCTGGGCGGGCCGGTACTCGTTGTGTCGGGCGCAGCCTAGTGCGGCCGAGGTCGCGGCTTGGGATGGTTCGGGGACCGTTCGATATCCTCCCCGGCAGGTGGTGGCACGGTGGCCGCCGGGGGTGGGAGTGAGGACCGGATGAAGTCGCCCGAGGGGCCGGTGCAGGACGCCGCCTGGCAGTGGGACGGGGAGGCGGACGGTGCGGACGCGGTGCCCGGGGACGTGCTCGGCGGTGGGGGTCCGGACGGTGACGGCCCCCGGCTGAGCCGGCGCGGGCTGCTGATCGGGGCCGGGGTGCTGGCGGCCGGCGGGGCGGCGTGGGCGCTGGGCCGGGTGGAGGGCGACGGGTCGACGCCCTCGCCGTCGCCGAGCCGGCCGCAGCCGACCGCACTGTCCGGGCCGACGCCGCTGTGGACCTACCGGGGCCCGCAGGTGATGACCCCGGAGCGGCTGCTCGCCGCGCCCCAGGGGCCGGCCTTCCTCTCCAAGGCGGGGTGGCAGGCCCTCGACCCGGGCACCGGTCGTCCCGGACGGCTGCTGGTGTTCGACCCGCCGGCACCCAAGGACTGGCCGAGCGACCTGGAACTGCCCGCCGGAAAGATCGCGGTCTGGCGCGACTACCTGTTCACCGCCACCTCCCGCGGCCACCTGGACGCCCACCACCTCACCGACCCGACCGCCGACTGGAGCCTGGCGCTGCCCGAGGAGCTGGACGGTGACGTCCAGCTCACCTGCCTGAACGCGGGCGTCCTCTACGGCTGCCTGTTGAGCTGGCCGCGCTCGGACAGCTCGGCGCCGAGCAGCCGGATCTTCGCCGTACAGCTGGACCGGCGCTCCCTGCTCTGGTCCGTCGCGGTCGACCACCAGGAGCGGCCCGCCGCCGCCACCGCCCCCTACAACAAGAACCTGCTGGCCTGCGTCCGGTCGACCGGCGAACGCCTCGAGCTGGTGGTCCGGGACGCCACCACCGGCGAGGAGGTGTCGACCGCCGCCGTCACCCAGGACTTCGGCTGGTGCGTCGCCTCCGGGACGAGCTTCCTCGTGCCGGACAGCAACGGCGGGGTGTACCTGCTGGGCCCCGACGGCAAGCCGGCCTGGAACCACACCGCCGCCCGCGGGGAGTCCTGGCGGGCCCTGCCGCCCGTCCCGGACACCGTCCGGGTCTTCGTGCTGCGCAACGACGGCGTCGTCACCTGCCTCGAAACACGGACCGGCGCGGTGCTCTGGTCCGTCAAGCTGCCGTTCCTGCTGGACAACCGCAGCCGTCCGCTGGTCGTCGGCGGCACGCTGTACGTGCCCGGTCCGGCGGCGGGCGGGGTGGCGGCGATCTACACCGCGACCGGCACCCCGGGGTGGACCTTCCACGACTCCGGCCCGGGCAAGGACGTCTGGAACCTCGCCGCCGACGGCTCCCGCCTCTTCGCCGGGCACGACGACGTCCTGCACGCGCTCCCGCTGACCTGAGAGCGCGGGCCTGAACCGCTGACCTGAGAGCGCCGGCCTGAACCGCCGGCCTGAAACCGCTGGGCCGGGAGCGCCCCGGGCGGCAGGATGTGCTGGTGCAGGTACACCCGATCTCCCCCGACAAGCTGGCCGAGCTGCTCGCCGACCGGATCACCGAGCTGCCCGGCGCCGGCGAGCGGTGGCTGCGGGTCGCCGTGGACGGCGCCGCGGCCGCCCGGCCCGGGCTGCTCGCCGACGCCCTGGTGGAGCCGCTGCGGCTGCGCGGCCGCCCGGCGCTGCGGGTGTCGGCGGCGGACTTCCTGCGCCCGGCCTCGATCCGGCTGGAGTACGGCCACCGGGACGCGGATGCCTTCCACGACCTCTGGCTGGACGACGGCGCCCTGCTGCGCGAGGTGCTGGACCCGCTGGAGCCGGGCGGCACCGGCCGGGTGCTGCCCTCGCTGCGCGACCCCGCCACCGACCGCTCGACCCGCGCCCCGTACGTCCAACTCCCGCCCGGCGGCGTGCTGTTGCTGGACGGCGCCCTGCTGCTCGGCCGCTGGCTGCCGCTCGAACTGAGCGTCCACCTGGCGCTCACCCCGGCCGCGCTGGCCCGCCGCACTCCGGCGGACGAGCAGTGGACGCTGCCCGCCTTCGCCCGCTACGAGGCGGAGACCGGGCCGACCGAGGCCGCCGACCTCACCGTACGGGTGGACGACCCGCGGCACCCCGCCCTGGTCGAACGGGACTGACCGCCGTTCCCTCCGGCGCCGCGCCGCGCTGGCAGTACGGGCACCAGAACACCACCCGGTCCTGCGGCGCCACGCCCTGGCGTCCGGTCAGCACGGGCGTGACGCAGCGCGGGCAGGGGCGGCCCGCCCGGCCGTAGACCCAGTGCCGGTAGCCGGGCCGGGTGTCGCCGGTGGTGATGTGGCCGGGGCGCAGCTTGTTGGCCTCCAGCATCTGCCGGGCCCGCTCCACCAGCCGGTCGGGGTGCGGCACTTGTCCGACCTCGGTCCACGGGGTGACCCCGGCGACGAAGCACAGTTCGTTGGCGTACACGTTGCCGATCCCGGCCAGGTTGCGCTGGTCGAGCAGGGCCTCGACGAGCGGCCGGGCGGGGCGGGCGAGGATGCGACGGACGGCCTCGGCCGGGTCCCAGTCCGGGCCGAGCAGGTCGGGGCCGAGGTGGCCGACGGCCCGCCGTTCGTCAGCGGTGCGCAGCAGTTCGACGACGGGCAGCCGGTAGCCGACGGCGGTGCCGTGCCCGGTGCCGAGGACGGCGCGGATCTGGAAGGCGGGGCCGCCGGTCCAGCGCTCGCCGGGGCGGTAGACCTCCCAGTGGCCGTCCATCCGCAGGTGGGTGTGAAGGGTGAGCCCGCCTTCGAGGCGGGTGAGCAGGTGCTTGCCGCGCGGGCGGACCTCCAGCACCCGGCGCCCGGCGAGCGCGGCGGTGGCGTGCGCGGGCACCCGCAGCTCGGCGCTGGTCAGCTGCTGACCGGCGAGGGCCTCGTGCAGCCGGGCCGCCACACGGTAGATGGAGTCACCTTCTGGCATGTCTCCATTCTGGTCCGCGCGGCGGCCCGGTGCGGCACCGGCCCCTCGCCGCTACGCGCTTCGGCTACGGGGCCTCGACCTGGCCTTCCCGCACCACGACCACGGGGCAGGGCGCGTGCTCGGTGACGTGGCGGCTGACCGAGCCGAGCAGCACGCCGGAGAAGCCGCCGAGTCCGCGGCTGCCGACGACCAGCAGCGCGGCGCCCTTGGCGGCCTGCAGCAGGGTGCCGGCCGCGTTGCCGGGCAGCACGCTCTCGGCGATCGGCACCCCCGGGTCCGTGCCGACGGCCTTGGCGACGCTCTCGGCCAGGGTCTGGCCGGCCAGCTCCTCGGGGTTGAGGGACTCCCCGGTGGGGACGGCCGTCCCGCCCCAGCCGTAGAAGGCGGGGTACTCCCAGGCGGTGACGGCGTCGACCGTCCCGCCGACGGCCTTGGCGTAGTCGACCGCCCAGCGCAGCGCCTGCTCCGAGGCGGGCGAGCCGTCGACGCCGACGACGATCCGGGTGTGGGCACTCATGCGGTTGCTCCTTCGGTCACTCCTGCTCGGCACCAATCGTCCGAACATAGATCAAATCGGGCATGCACCCGGTAGTTGCCACGCCGCACCCGGCGTTCCGCATTCAATTCGGGTGCAGCCGACCGGCGCCGCCCGCGAGAATGCCCCCATGCCGAGCAAACCGCGCCGCCGCGCCGGCGGCTTCGCCGAGGTCATCGCCGAGGTCGCCGCCACCCTGCCGCCCGCCGACGGAAGCGCCGGACCGTACCGCCTGACCCCCGTGGCGGCCGGCGGCTTCCAGGACGCCCTGGGCTGCTACTGGCGGCTGGCCCGCGGCCCGCTGGACCGGCGGCTGGCCAAGCGGCTGGCGGCCGGCGCCGACGAGATGACGCTGGGCGGCTGGGACGGCTGGCACGAGGACTTCCCGGAGGCACTGGTCCCGGTGCTGCTGACCCCCGAGGAGCGTCCGGCCGCCTGGCTCGAGGCGCTCGCCGAGGACCACCACGCGTACGAGTTCCGTGCCGCCGACGGCCGGACGCTCCTCTACCTCCACGTCTGCTGCTGACCGGCCTCCCGCTCCGGCCCGCGGCCGAGCCCGATCGACCTCGGCCGCTCCACTCCTGTTCAACTGCGGTAGGCAGCCCATGAGTTGGACATCCGCTGGACCTGCCCCGGGGTGAACTGGGTCATGCAGGAGTCGTAGCTGTAGTCCATGAAGTTGTGGATCGGGTCGAGCCCGCCGCCCGGGCAGGTGTGCCGGCCCTCGGGGCAGCCGTAGGCGGCGCTGCGCTCGGGCGGGGTGTCGTCCACGTAGTCGCCCGGGGGCAGGCAGCCGCCCTGGAAGGTGTGGAAGAGGCCGAGCCAGTGGCCGGTCTCGTGGGTGGCGGTGTTGCCCTCGTTGTAGTGGGTGGCGGGGCCGCCGGGCAGCGAGTCGTCCAGGACCACCACGCCGTCGTCGACCGGGTTCGAGCGGTAGACGTCGGGGAAGGTCGACCAGCCGAGCAGGGACTGGCCGAGGTGGGCGGTGTAGAGGTTGAGGGTGCCCGCGCCGCCCTTGCGCAGGGCACTCTTCATCGACCGCTCGGCGGCGGAGCCGGGGGTCATGCCGGAGTACCAGCCGGCGTTGTCGGTCGAGTCGGTGCCGGCCAGCGCGAACTGGAATCCGGTGGGGGTGTTGCCCTCGCCCTGGCCGCCGTAGGAGGCGTTGAGGTGGTCGATCTGGGCGGCCACCGCACCCTCGCCCAGCCGGCCGGCGTCCCCGGAGTGGATCACGTGGACGTACACCGGAATGGTGGTCGGTTCCGCGGCCAGCGGGACGTGGGCGGGGCCGAGCGCGGCGAGCCGGTGCTCCAGGTCCGCCTGCATCGCCCGGGCCCGGTCGGCGCTCACGGCGTTCGGGTCCCGGCCCGCCTGACTGCCCGCCGGCTTCCGGGCGGCGGGGTCGACACCTGCATCGGCGGCGGTCTCGGCGGCAGTACCGTCGCAGACAGCCGCCACCGTACGGTGCGGGGCCGGAGCGGCGAACTGGCTCAGACCGGCCGCGGCGACCAGCGCGGCGGCGCAGGGGAACAGGCGGGGGGCACGCGAGCGCACCCGGGCAGTACGGCGCATCAGCGCTCCTGACGGGGAGATGACCAGGGAGGGGGCGGGGGGAGATGACGGGGCATCGGCCGCGCCTCGGGCCCGTCCACCGGCGACCGGCGCCCGGCGCGGACCCGCCCGACACTACGACGCCGAGAAGTCGATCTCCCGCAGGGCGCGCGCGGCACCCCGGTCGAGTACCACGGCCGACGCACAGCCGGCCGGCGGCCGCCCCGCCCCGAGCAGCAGCCCGCGCAGCCGGGCGGCCGCGCCCCGGTGCCGGGCGAAGGCGTAGCGCGAGACCCACCGGCCGCGCCGCTGCTGACCTGCCCGGGCCTCCCGCGGGTCCACGTCGAGCAGCAGCAGGTGCACCCGGCGCCCCTGCCGGGCGGCGGCCCGCACCAGCCAGGACCGGACGAAGGGCAGCGTGCCGCAGTCGTGCACGGCCAGCGGCCCGCCGTCCAGCACCGCCCGGCGCAGCCGCCGGTAGTGCGCGAGCCGGGCCAGCGGACGGTACAGCGCGTACGGGAGGCGGCCGGGCAGCCGGGACGCGTACTCCTCGCGGACCAGCTGGGAATCCACCAGCGGGGCCCGGACGCTGCGGCGCATCAGGGTGCTCTTCCCACTGCCGGGCAGCCCGGTGACGACCAACAGGTCACCGGCGGGATACCGCAGCACGGCCGGCCCGGAGCCGCGCAGCTCGTGCACACCGGCGCGGACGATCCGATCCGCGCCCGTCCGGCAATCGGCAGCGCGGCCCTCGACACCACGGTCCTCGGCAGCACGGGGCGGCGACACCCGTGGCGCCGCCGCCCGCGGTATTCGTGTCCCCGTCACCGACCCTCCGCCCGCCGCTTCCACTCGCGTTCCCTGCCACGAGCATGGCGTATGACCAAGAACGAGTAAAGACCCGTGGTCAGGGCAGGTGCGAAGGCCTCGGCGGAGGCCCTGCGGCGGCCAGGCCCCGTCCGGCCGATCCTGCCCGACAGGGCCCGGCCAGTGAGCTGGGTTCGGATATGCGTGAGCTGTAGCGGCAGATCCGATCGATGATCCGGTCGGCGGTCATGGTCCACTTGAACGGCTCGGCGTTCTCGTTCCAGACCTTGATCCGGCTTTCGAGACTGGCCTGGAGGCCGTCCAGCGAACAGTGCACCCCGCGTTCGAGGCAACGCCGCTGCAGTTCGGCGAACCACCACTCGACCTGGTTGATCCACGACGAGTACGTCGGGGTGGAATGCGGTCGGAAGCGGGGGTGTGCCAGCAGCCGGCGGTGCACCACCGGGGCCTTGTGGGCGGCGAGGTTGTCCCAGATCACGTGGACCGCCAGACCGGGATCGGTCCGGCGGTCGATCTCGTCGAGGAAGTCCCGGACGTCCACG
The DNA here is from genome assembly GCF_042266305.1 of Kitasatospora sp. NPDC056076. Lineage (NCBI taxonomy): Bacteria > Bacillati > Actinomycetota > Actinomycetes > Kitasatosporales > Streptomycetaceae > Kitasatospora > Kitasatospora sp. NPDC056076. The sequence continues at coordinate 182,576 of NZ_JBHJWG010000005.1, read as the reverse complement.
GCCCGGTGCTGGGCGGACACCTTCCCGATCAATTTCCCGGTCGCGATGTCCAGGGCCGCGAGGAGCCGCCCTCGGCCAGCAACCAGAAAGTGCCGCCGCGCACCTGGAGCGGCAGCGTGGCCCCGTTGTCCGGTCCGTGGGCAGGCAGATGCCGGACAGGCCGATGATCGGAGAGCCGGTGGTGTCGCTGGCGGCGGCCGAGTCGGGGTCGGTCGCGGACAACTCGTCGAGGACCTGCATGACCTTGGCGATCAGCGGCTGCCCCCAGTGCTCGCCGGAATCCGGGATGGTGTTGGTGAGGTGGATGACCGGCAGGAAGTCGATCATCAGGTCGAGGGCCCGGAGGACCTGGCCGTCCGAGCGGACCCAGTAGCGGGCCTTGTGTATCGGCAGGTTGTGGATGTCGTGCTGCGCCTTGAGGTCGTCGAGCAGCCATTCGGCGTCGGTGAGGTAGCAGGTGACGGCGGACGGGCGGCCCGGGGCCCACGGTTAGGTGCGCACGATCGTCCCGGTCACCGGGTCGACCGCGTCCCCGCCGATCAGGACCGGCTCCCCGTCCGATCCGCGACCGGCTCCCGCGCCGGGAATCCGTCCTTCGACCGGCCCGACCCGCTCGCAGCGCCGGGCGGCCCTTGAACGGCTCCCACGCAGCCCTGCTCTTACCGCTGGAACTCGCACCCTGCGGCGAAGGCGGTCTCATCCAGCTCTGCCTGACGCCGCGGCCCCAGCTTGGCCCACTCGGCTGCGCAGAGGGCCTGGGACCGCTCGTACCCTCGACCCTCGATCCGGATCTGTGCGCCCTTCCCGGCGTCGATGGAGCGTTGCTGCTTGGCCTCGAAGTCCGCTGCCCATGACGCGCTCGCGTTCGGATTCGGCCTGCTCTGGGTGTCCCCCGAAGCAGCGATCCCGGCCACCGCACCAGCAACGGCCACGGCCCCCACGAGCTCCACGGCGATCAGCCGCACCCCCGTCAGCTTCATGGTTCGCCAACATACCATCGGTTTCCGGCAGGTAGCTGGACGGGTTCTTGCAAGATCGGCTGGATTCAATTCCTCACGACGTCCGTTGCGACTGCCCTACCGCCGCATCTGCCTGGGTTCAGCCTCGCTGGCTCAGCCGACCTTCCAGAGGGCCAGGTTGTAGTCGAAGATTCCGACCAGGAACCTGCTGTCGGGGCTGAAAACGAGGGGCCACGGCATGAAGGGTTTGGGGTCGAGGGCCTTCGCCTGGTCGAACCCGCGGACGGGGTTCCAGGTAGCCGTGGACCAGATCCGGATCCCCCCGTCCTGCTCGGCAGCAGCCAGCGAGCCGCCGTCCGGGCTAAACGCCAGGGCGCAGACCGGGTTCGGGGGAAAGGGCAACGTCTCGATCACCTCACGGGTGGCGACGTTCCACACCTTCACCTCGCCCCGGGAGGCCGTGGCGAGGACCTTGCCGTCCGGACTGACCGCGAGACCGATCACACCGTCCCCGGCATTTTCCACCGTTGCGGTGAGCGTGCCGCTGCGGACATCCCAGAATCGCAGCAGATCTTGGAAGGTCGACGCGATGATGGTGCGGCCGTCCTGGGCGAACGCCATGCGCAGCACATCCCCGTCGGCGTTACTCACCATGGGCCGCTTTACCGGGCTGTTGACGAGGGTGGCGGCCAAGGAGCGACTCTGGACGTCCCACAGGGTGATCACGCTGTTGGCGCTGTACGCCAGGGTCTTGCCGTCCGGGCTGTACGCGAGATTCGCGTACCCGGCCTTCTTCTGGTTCTTGTCGCCCTGGAGGGTGCCCGCCACCTTCCGGGACGCCATGTCCCATAGCGTGATCGTCGCGAAGTCGTCGACGCCGGCGAGCAGCGAGCCATCCGGACTGAACTTCACGGCGAAGGTGAGGTTGTCGTCGACACCCGGCACGGCGGTGCTGCCAAGGTTGGTCGCGACGTCCAGGCCGGGGCTGTTCCACAGCATCACGAAGCTGTCCCTATCGCCTACCGCGAGGAGCTTGTTGTCCGGACTGAAGTCCAGGGCAGTCAGCCTGGTGTGCTGTTTGGAAGAAACGTTGTACGTGGGATCCAACGGGGTGTTGGGCGGCGTCGGGGTTGCCGAGAGAGTGGAGGACGGGCTCGGACTCGCCGGAACCGACGGTGACGTGCTCGGCAAGGTTGTCGGCGGCGGGAACGTCCCTGAACTGCCCGCGGTCGGGGTGCCCGAGGTCTGGCTCAGTGCGAGCGGCACCGCAGCCGCGGCGACGGCACCTGCGCCGAGTACGCCGAACAGGAGCGTTCGCCGGCTCGGGCGCCGACGCGGCGCCGGCTCGCCTGTTCCCTTATCCGCCGGGGAATCCTCCGCAGCGGGCGGCGGAACGGGGCGTTCCGGCCCCGTCGGCGCAGGGAACGCGGTTATGGTCGACAGCTCCTCGTTCGCCGCACGCCCGGTCAGGACAACAGTCCCACTGTCGGACGCCACCAACCGTACTTCGCCCTCCGGCAGTTCGAGGATGTGTGCAATGGCGTCGTGCTGTCCGTCGATCAGGGCGTGCACGGCGGCGGGCCACGGCCGTACGGACGGAGCCAGTGGTCCAAGGGCACTCGCGATCATTGCGGGTGTGGGCCGCACCGCCTGATTCTTGGACAGGCACAGGGCGACGAGCCCCCGCAGTTCCTTCGGGACTGCGGATAGGTCGGGTACGGCATGGACGACCTTGTAGAGCGTCTGCGGCGCGGATGTACCGGCGAACGGGCTGCGCCCGGTACATGCCTGAACGAGCACCGCGCCGAGCGAGAACACGTCGCTGGACGAGGTGAGTTCACGCCCCTCGGCTTGCTCCGGGGACATGAAAGCGGGGGAACCGACAAGCCAGCCCGTGTGGGTGATCTCGGTGCCGCCCTCGCTGTCCGTGGCCCGGGCGATCCCGAAGTCGATGACTCGGGGCCCGTCGGCGGCGAGCAGAACGTTGGACGGCTTGAGGTCGCGGTGGATGAGCCCAGCCCGATGAATCCCGCCGAGCGCGGCAGCCAGTCCGGCAGCCAGGCGCACGACCGCCTCTGTCGGCAACGGGCCCGTCGTCTCGACGACATCGGCCAGGGACGGGCCGGGGACGAAGACCGACGCCAGCCACGGCAGCGACGCATCTGCATCCGCATCGATCACGGCCGCCGTGTACGCGCCGGACACCCGCCGGGAGGCTTCCACTTCGCGGCGGAAGCGCGTACGGAATCCGTCGTCCTCCACGAACTGTGAGCGGACGACCTTTACCGCGACCAACCGCCCGTCCGGCGCAACACCCAGCAGCACCCGCCCCATGCCGCCTCGCCCCAACTCCGCGACCAGCCGGTACGAACCGATCGTGAGCTGGTCCGCCTCCCCCAACGGCTCCATCGACCTCCTCCGATGCCTAGGCTCCTCGGCCGCAACTCTGGCCATTCGCAATCCTGTTACCCATGTTGGCGCGAGCATCTCACACCCCGGCGAGGCTGCGCAGGCTCGTAGCCCGAAGTTCCAGCGCGAGCCTGCACGCCGTGCGGCCCCCGTCGTTGGCGCCCATGTTCGCGCTGCGGCCTTCGAGAACGTACAGGTGGTCGTCGTAGCCGAGCGCGACGCCGACCACGCCGGCGCGTTGGGCAGGAGATCGTCGACGATCCGATCGACCGGGTCAAGCACAAGTGGTCCTCCGTAGGCCGAATCCCCGCGCTCTACGCCGCAACGGCCTGAACGAGCACGCGTGGGGCGGCCGGTCGGCCGCGTTGTCCAGTGCTCTGACGGCATGCGTTCACCGGGCGGGGGCCGAGCCGGGCGGGGGCTACGGGTCGGAGCGGTCCTACTGCAGCACGGCCAGAACCGCGCCCCACTGGGCGGTCGTGGCTCCGGAGAGGGAGCAGGGGCCCGGCGTCCGCACGAGCTGGTAGCCGGTCGTCAGCCAGTAGGACGACAGCTTCACCGTCGGCAGGTCGGCCCAGCCGGGCTCGAACAGCGGGCCGGTGCCGCTGTTCGAACCCACGGCGCCGACGAGGAGCTGGCCCGCCCGGCAGGTGGGGCCGGTGATGCCGAAACTGGTGCCCCCGGACTCCCCGAGGCCGGTCGCACGAGCGGCCACGGAGTGGATGTCGCGGTATTCGTCGACGACCACGTGGTACTTACTGGCGGTGACGTAGGTGACCGCCAGGTGGTCGGCGGTCGAGAGGGCGGCCACGTCGAACGCGGCGAGGATGGCCACGCGGTGGTGGCGGGTGTCGAACACGTCCGCGACCAGCTGGTAGCGGCTGCCGCGGCTGTCCGTGACGGTCAGTGGGGCCGGGCAGGTGGACGTCAGCATGATCGACACGATGAGTGCGTCGCCCGCGGCCACGTTCTGGGTGATCGGGACCGTGGCGCTCGTGCCGGTCAGGATGTGAGCCTCCGCGCCGGGGCGGCCGACCCAGGCCGGTGTGCCCGGTGACTGGCCGGCCGGTGCGGGGTCGGCGGCGTCCAGGGCCCGCTGACCGTGGGCCGCGAGCGGCTGCTGGACGCCGTCGTCACTGATCGCGTCCTGGCACTGCTGCGCTGCGCTCACCTCCCGCTGGGCGGAGGCAGGGCTGCCGACGACGTAGCCGGTGACGGCGCCTATGACGATGCCCGCCAGCAGGGCGGCTCCGTGGGACGCCACCCCACCGCGCCGCCCGAACCACCTCCGTCCCGGCACGGGCGCGGGCCGGGGCGAGCCGGTCGCGCCGAGCGCCTCGGCGGGTCCGGCGGGCTGCTCGACCGGGTGGTCCGCCTCGTGGGCGGCGTCGGGCGGGAGGCGGCCGGGCCCTCTCGCCGGGTTCGCCGCTGCGGCCCAGGCCCGGCGCCACTCCGCCTCGTCGCCGCCGCAGGCCTTGACGAACTCGCGCACCACGGGCCAGGTGGGTAACCGCCGGCCGGCTAGCGCTTCGTGCAGGGCGGAGTGCGACACGATTCCCGACGTCCTGGACATCGTCCGGAACGACGGATTGCCGGCGAGGGCCCGCAGTTGTCTCAAGCGGTCGAGGAAGTCGGCAACCTCGTCCTCCTGGCCCATCACGCCCTCCCGTCTGCCCCCGGTGACAGGTGGGACGGGCATTGCCCGTCCACGCCTGTCCAGACATGTCAGGTTGTACCGGAAGAACGTGGTCGCGCGCGTGTGAACGAGCAAACTCGTGATCGCCTCCCCGGCCGGGCCCTCGCCTGCGCCGCCGCGCCGACCGTGGGGAGCCCCCGGGCGTCCGGGTCTGTCGTCCGGTGTCCGCTGTACGGCGCCGGGGCTTTCGGACGGGCCGTCGGTGCGGATGAATGAGCGCCGGCGGGCCGAACCCGGGCGAGCGGGCAAACGCCGACGGGCTCCGTCTCCACCCCCAGCTACCAAGGGAGAGAACCTTGCACGCGAAGAAGATCCTCGTCGCGCTCACCATCGCCGGCGCGACGGTGCTCGGTGCGACAGGCACCGCGTCCGCGTCCTCCAGCGGCTCGGACAGCGCCAGCAGCAGCCACGGCTCGTGGTACCAGGTCTACGCGAACAACAACGTCGTCGGCTGGCACGTCAACATCGGTGACACCGACGAGGAGTTCTACATCACCGCCCAGGACGTCTGCGGCAACTACTACTCCTTCAACTGGAACGACAAGTACCAGTCCGGGTACAACAACGCGTGGTGGACCTTCTCGTGCACCCTCTCGTGGGCGCACCTGTACCCGACCGACAACGGCAGCCAGGACGGCCGGACGGTCTCCCGGTAGTCCACCGACATCCGCGGGTGACCCACGACTTCGTCCGGATCGGCGACACGGACGAAGTCGTGGCGCTGGACCTGCTCCGACGGCCCGCCGGGGTCTCCGGCGGGCCGTCAGTGGACCGGCGGCAACGTCGCTGCGGCCCAGGGCACCGCGCTCACGCCCTGGACCGCGGCCGCTTCCCGGCAGTCGGCACGCACGGCAATCCATGAGGCGCCGAGCCAGGTCACTAACCGAGCTGCGGGGCCACCTGTGCGGCGACCAGCTCCAGGTGGTCGAGGTCACTCAGGTCGAGCACCTGGAGGTAGGCCCGCTCACTGCCGACCGCCGCGTACCGGCCGAGCTTCTCCACCACCTCGCCCGGGGTGCCGGCCAGGCCGTTCTCCTTGAGCTCGGCCACGTCGCGGCCGATCACGGCGGCCCGACGGGCCACCTCGGCGTCGTCCCGGCCGACGCAGAGCACCAGGGCGTTGGAGTACACCAGGTCGTCGGCCGAGCGTCCGGCTTGCTCGACGGCGGCCCGGACCCGGCCGAACTGGGCGGCGGTGTCGTCCAGCGAGGCGAACGGCAGGTTGAACTCGTCGGCGAACCGGGCGGCCAGCGCCGGGGTGCGCTTCGGCCCCGAACCGCCGACCAGCACCGGGATGCGCTCCTGGACGGGCTTGGGCAGCGCGGGCGAGTCGGTGAGGGTGTAGTACTCCCCGGCGAAGTCGAAGGTGTCGCCGAGCTTGGTCCGCCACAGCCCGGTGATGATCTCCAGCTGCTCCTCCAGCCGCCCGAACTTCTCCTTCGGGAACGGGATGCCGTACGCGGCGTGCTCGGCCTCGTACCAGCCGGCGCCGAGGCCGAACTCGACCCGGCCACCGCTCATCGCGTCGACCTGGGCGACCTGGATCGCGGTGACGCCCGGCAGCCGGAAGGTGGCGGCCGTCATCAGGGTGCCGAGGCGGATGGTGCTGGTGTCGCGGGCCAGTCCGGCCAGCGTGATCCAGGCGTCGGTGGGGCCGGGCAGGCCGTCCACGTCGCCCATCTTGAGGTAGTGGTCGGAGCGGAAGAAGGCGCTGAACACACCGAGCTCCTCGGTCGTGCGGGCGACCTTGAGGAGGGTGTCGTAGCTCGCGCCCTGCTGGGGCTCGGTGAAGATGCGGAGGTCCATGCGGGCCATTCTGGTACGGACCACCCGTTCGGGAACACAGGGAACCGGCCGTGCCACGGAACGTTCCGAAGGTGGCCAAGGTCTCAGCACGGAACCGTCACAGCCCGGCTCGCCACCACAGCGGTTCGCCTACCGTGGACGGATGTTCGCGACCCCCGACGAGTCCTTCCGGCGCTCCCCCGACGAGCCGGCCGGCTGCCCGCTGCCCGGCATCGTGGCCGCCTTCACGCCCCGGCTGGCCGAGTTCGCCTTCGAGCCCGGTTTCGTCGCGGCCGTCGACCAGCACGCGGCGATGCTGCGCGAGCTGCTGTACGCACAGGGCGCGGAGCTCGCGCCCCAGCCGCTGGACCGTGAGGAACTGTCGGACTACGCGCTCGGCTTCCTGGACGCGCTCACCGAGATCGGCTGGCGGGAGCCGGTCGGCTACGACTACGCCGTGACCAGGCTGACGGCGATCTGCTGGCTCGTGCGTGACCAGGGCCTGCTGGAGGCCTGATCCGAGGAGGCGGGGGGGTGGACCCGGTCCACCGATCGCGCATCGCGGCATCGCGGGAAAACTATGCAGACCGGTCTACTGGTGGCGAGGCTAATAGGTAGACCGGTCTACAGGCTTCTCTGAGCCTGTAGACCGGTCTACCTATCTCGTGTGGAGCCCAATGGATATGTAGACCGGTCTAGAGATCTCCCATCAGGCCAGGTGGACCAGGTAGGCCCGATACGCCGGGCGTACCGGGCCGACCGGGTGCACCTGGCAGACCAGCCAGACCCGTAGACCGATCTACCGATTCTCGCCCGGGTCGATCCCCGGCGCCGGCGGGTTGCCCGGGCCGGTCTGGGTGGTCGGGCGGATCGGCTGGTTGGCCAGCGCGTCCGAGCGGCCGGCCTGGTAGGCGGTGCCGCGCAGTCGGGCGGTCTCCTGCTCGGCGCTGTCCAGCCACCGCTCCCAGCGCTGACGCATCGGCATGATCAGACCGCCGCCGACCCCGACCACCAGCACCCCGGTCACGGTGGCCAGCGCCGCGATCAGCACCGGCCCGGTGATCGCGGTCGCGATCCCGGCCTGGCCGAGCGCCGCGATCACCCCGAGCGCCACGATGAACGCCCAGGCCACGGTGGAGACGGTGCGCCCGTACGAGGCGCCGGACAGCGCGTTGCCGACGATGTCGCGCACGCCGTTGGCGATGGCCATCGCCACCACCACGATCGCGACCGCGACGATGCCCCTGGGCAGCCAGGCGACGATGCTGTGGATCATCACGCTGATCGGGTTCGGCCCGAAGACGCCGAAGGCCAGCTGGAGCGCCATCAGCAGGACCGCGTAGTAGACGATCTTGCAGATGATGCCGGTCATGTCGTACTTGGAGCCGCTCAGGTACCGGGCCATCCCGGCCCGCTCGGCGACCTTCTCGGAACCGACGCGGCGCAGCACGCGGTCCAGGATCCGGGCGATCGCCTTGGCCACGAACCAGCCGATGGCGAGGATCACCAGGAAGGCGATGAACTGCGGGACGACCTTGGCGATCTTGCCCCAGGCCTGGGTGAAACCCGACCCGAAGTCGACGGAGAGTGCGAGCTGCTGAGCCACGGAGTCCTCCACTCGATGACACGGCGCCACGAGCGGCGCAGGCGACCCCCCACCCTTCGTGGATAGCAGCACCCCACCCCGACCGCGCGCGCCGGAATGTCCGGGATGGTTCCGTCGGGTGAACGGTCCCGCCGTCCGCACGCGTACAGTGGCGGTCCGGGCCGACGGGGGCGGGGCCACGGACTGCGGATCGACGGTGACGGGGCGGGACGGAGCTGGACTGTGCTGGACGGTGCGAAGGTGAACGGTGGCGGTGCGGGCCCGGGTGCCACTGCAGGCGAAGGTACGGGCGCGGGCCCGGGTGCCGGTGCGGCCGCGCACCGGCCGCTGCGCTGGCAGGTGCGGCCCCCGGTGGCCCGGGCCGCCGTCCTGGTCCTGCACGGCGGTGAGGAGCACAACCTCGCCCGGCCCCGCCGGTTCAACCTCCCGCTGCTGCGGATGCACGGCTTCCTGCGCGTCCTGGCCCGGGAGACCGCGGGCCAGGACGTCGCCATCGCCACCGTCCGCTACCGCCACCGGGGCTGGAACGGTGCCCGCGCCGACGCCGCCCGGGACACGTCCACCGCACTCGACGAACTGACGGCCGCGCTCGGCCCGGTGCCCACCGTCCTGGTCGGCCACTCCATGGGCGGCCGCGCCGCGCTGCGGGCCGGCGGGCACCCGGCCGTCACCGGCCTGGTCGCCCTCGCCCCCTGGTGCCCGGCCGCCGACCCCTGCGAGCAGTTGGCCGACCGCGACGTCCTGCTGCTGCACGGCGACCGCGACACCGTCACCCTGCCCGCCGACACCCACGCCTTCGCCGCCCGCAGCCGCGCCGCCGGCGCCCGCGTCTGCGGCTACACCGTCACCGGCAGCGGCCACGCCATGCTCCAGCGCATCCCCGACTGGCACCGCGCCACCACCCGCCTCACCACCGGCCTCCTCGGCCTCCGCCCCCTCCCCGCCGAGACCGCCTCCGCCTTGGCCCTCCCGCCCGCCTCCCCCGAGGCCCTCACCCTCCCGCTCCCCCGCCAACCCCGCACCGCCGCCCCCTGACCCCGCCCTCACTCCCCCACCACCGGGGCCGCCCTCGGCCCGGAAACGGCCGGGTCGGCTCAGGCCCAGAGGGTGAGACCGGCCTCGGTACTGGTGGGCTCGCGTATTCAACTCGAGCAGTCTGGTCCCGCATCTCCGGGACGACGGCCTTGATGCCGCGTTTTGCACAGGTAGGCGCGGTTGGCGCGGGACGAGTAGGCCTAATAGGCGTTGAGGGCTGGGAGTTGGATCAGCTCTGGCAGGGGCCGAGCGAGACGTCTTACCGATATCCGCGACTGGACCGCTACCTGGAACACCAACCCGCAGCCCTATGTCTGGACCAGAACCGCCGACGAGATCCTCGAACGCCTCGCCGGATATCTGAAGCAAATTCCAGACTCAGGACACCAAGGCCTGTTGCGAAAGTGGATCAAGGTCGTGGATGATCACCGGCCGCGGGACCCCGGCGGACGCGGCGGCACCGGCCGCGGCGACGAACTTCGCAACGGCACCCTGCCGGACGCGTCGACGAGCTCGAACACGGCCGCTGTCTCAGGCTTCCCGTGGAGGGCCCCTGCGCGTGCGACCTCTACCTGACCTGCGCGACGTTCGCCACCACGCCCGGGTACGCGCCACGACTGCGGGCGCGACGCGAGGTTGAGCAAGCCCTCGCCCGCGACGCCGCCGAGCGCGGCTGGGACCGCGCGGTCGAACGCCACCGCTGCACCGGCGACCGTATCGACAGACTCCTGGTCGACCTCGGACAGCCCAGCAGCACCGAAGCGGAGGCCGGACACCCCGGTGCTCGGTCACACCACCAAGCCGCTACCGGAGTGGTCCCCGCTCGTCGATGAACACGGTGGGCTCCGACGAGAAGGCATCGGCGGTCACGGGACCGTAGGCGACATTGAAGGTATCCAGCCAGTACGACCAGTCCTGCGTCCCCGCCGCACTGCTGAAACGGTAGTTGAGCTGCCAACGGACCCACTGTCCGGGGACAAGACGCACAGCCGGGGGACGCCGCGGCCGAGCCGGCACGGCGAACAGCGGCTGCACTCGGGGAAGGACCCGCAACCGTCCGTCGGCCTCGCGAAGCTGGACGTCGACCTTGCCCAGTTCCTCCTGGCCGCCACTGGGTTCGAAGCCGTCACGCTCATGCATGCGGACCACGTGCGCCAACGAGGACGGCGCGTTCGGGAGGGTGAAGCCGACCGGGGCCGCGTTCCTGCGAGCCGCGGCCTCTCCTCCCCGGGACCGCTTCGTCCAGGACGTCCGTATCCACTGGACGGTGATCTCCACGGTCTCCACCCCTGCCACTCCATCGAAGATCTCACTTTACGTGGGCACCATCCGGCGCGGCGCGGCGCGGCCCGGGACGGGCCCGCCCGGTCGGTCGATCGGTCAGTCGATCGGTCAGAGGAGGAAGCCGCCGGAGACCTCGATGCGCTGGGCGGTCATCCAGCTCAGGCCCTCCGACGCCAGTGTGGCGATGGCGTCGCCGATCTCCTCGGGTTCGCCGACGCGGCCGAGCGCGGTCTGTCCGGCCAGCCCCTGGCGCATTCCGGCGTCATCCCGCATGGCACCGCCGTTGAAGTCGGTGGCGGTCGGCCCCGGGGCGATGGAGTTGACCCGGATACCTCGGGGGCCGAGCTCTGCGGCCAGGGTGCGGCTCAGCGCTTCGACGGCGGCCTTCGAGGCGGAGTAGACCGAGGTCGCCGGACTGGTCCGGCGGGTCAACGACGACGAGACGTTGATGACCTGGGCGCCCTGCGCCAGCAGCGGCACGAGCGACTGGATGAGGAAGAACGTGCCCCGCACGTTCGTGCCGAACACCGTGTCGAAGTCGTCGGCCGTGACAGCTTCCAGCGGACCGAAAACGCCGACCCCCGCGTTGTTGACCACGATGTCGAGCCGCGAGGCCCCCCAGCGCTCGAGCAGTGCGCTCAGCTCGGAAGTGAGGGCTCCGAAGGAGGAGATGTCGCTGATGTCGAGACGTACGACAGCGGCAGTCCCACCCGCGGCGTGCACGTGCCGCGCGGTCTCCTCGGCCCCGGCCGCATCACCGCGATGAGTGACCACGACCCGCACCCCGCGCGCCGCCAGCGCGAGGGCCGTACTCCGGCCCAGGCCGCGGTTCGCACCGGTCACCAGAGCGATCCTGTCGGCTGTCATCAGCTGCTCCCTCATCGCACGGCGCCGAAGCGGCGTCGGGCACCGTCATCAGATGCGAGTCGGACGACTCGCCTTTCTGTGGCAGCGTAAGCACGCCGAAAGAGGCGAGTCAAGTGACTCGCCTCGGGCCTGGGGCATACTGCACGCATGGCAGCAGAGCTCTCCGCACACCACCGCCGTCTCGCCCAGCAGAAGCGTGCGGCGATCATCTCCGCAGCCACGGACCTCTTCCTGAGCGGCGGCTACGACGGAACCTCCCTCGCCCGCATCGCCGAAGGGGCGGCCGTCTCGAAGTCCACCCTGTTCAAGCAGTTCCCCACCAAGGCAGCCCTCTTCGAGGCCATCGTCACCGAGTCCTGGCAGCGTGACACCGCGGACACCGTCGCGCGCCCCCAGGCCGGAGACCTGCGCTCCGGCCTGACCTCCATCGGCCACCGCTACGCCGACCTGATCAGCCGGCCCGACATGACGGCCCTGTTCCGCATCGTCATCGCCGAGCTGCCCCGCTTCCCCGAACTGGGGCAGATGCAGTTCCGGCTCGGCAAGCTGCCCTACTTCACCTCGGTCCAGCGCTACTTGGAGTCGGAGCACGAGGCCGGCAACGCCGACGTCCCGGACGCCGAGAGCGCCGCCAACCAGTTCCTCGGGATGATCGCCAACTACGTCCTGTGGCCCCGCATGCTGCTGACCGACTGGGACCCCTCGGCCTCCGACGTCCGCTACGCCGTCGAGCAGGCGGTGGAGACCACGCTCGCCCGGTACGCCTCCGACCGGCAGGCCTGATCCACGGGGAACTCGTACGCCGCCGCCCAGCGCCGCAGGGGGTTCGCGGAGCCGTGGGTGTGCGGGACCCCGTAGCCGTCGTCGAACGATGGCGAGCTCAAGCGAGGGGGGTGAGGTCGCCGTGGGGGGTGGTGAGGTAGGCGGGGAGGTCGGGGTGGCGCTTGAGGAGGGTGGCGAGGTCCTCGGTGCCGGCCATCGGGGGCGGTACGAGGAGGTGGCCGTGCTGCTCGGGTGGGACGAGTCCGCGGACCAGGGACCGCTGGACGGTGCGGTCGTGGCGGGTGGCGCGGCCGGTGCCGCCCTCGGGGTCGCGGGCGAGGGCGCTGACGCCGCCGCGGGCGGAGAGCTGGTCGAGGCCGGGGACGAGGCGCCAGAGCTGCTGGGCCTGGTGGCTCTGGAGGGAGCCGGCCAGGTTGGCCTCCAGGCCGTGGGCGTGGCAGAGGTCGACGAAGTAGCGGACCTCGTCGAGGGCGAGGATGCCGGCCCGGGCGAGGCCGTGGGCGTCGGTGTCGTGGCGGTCGAGGTCGACCAGTTCGGTGCTGCCGGCAGTGGAGACCAGACCGATCCGGGCGACCTTGAGCAGGATGCTGGTGTCGAGCATGATCGCGTCCGCACCGGCCGCGGCGCTCGCCTCGACCATCGACCGGATCGCCGCGCGGTCGGTGCGGCGGGCCCGGGTCAGGCCGTAACGGCCGTGCGGGAAGGGCTCGGTGGCCGCGACGTGGGTGCCGCGGGCGGCGTCCGGGAGGGCGTCGGCGGCCTTGAGCGCAGCCTCCTCGGGGAGGCCGGGCAGCCCGAGGGCGTCCGCGTGGTCGGCGAGGTCGAAGGCGCCGGGGGCGTCCGGGGCGCAGGGCTGGTACTCGCGCAGGCCGACCAGGGCGCGGCGGACCTGCGGGAGGGTCTTCCGGGTGTCCCACAGGTCGAGGTCCTGGGCGAACAGCACGGCCATCACCCGGGTCGCCGACAGGCCGTCGGCCCGGCGGACGGTGGCGACGATCTCGCGCAGCACCTCGCCGGCCTGATCCGCCGTCATGCCGTCCAGGCCGACCTTGACGATCCCGCACGGGTGCACCCGGGTGCCCATCGCGAGGGCCACTCCGAGGGCGGCCTGCGCCGCCTTGCCGACCTGCTCGTAGGCCGACTTGGCCAGGGCCAGGCCGTTGTCGGCCCGGCGGAAGAGCAGTTGGTCCTCGCCGATGTTGGTGCTCAGCTGGACGGGCAGTGCCCGGCGGGCGGCGAGCACCGCGTCGGCGATGTCCATGATCCGCCGCGGCTTGATGGTGCCGAGGGCGCTGCGCGGGTCCTCGCTGTCGATGATGCGGGCACCGCCGAGCACCGCCTCGCGTGCCTCCTGCGGTCCGAACACACTGACCAGCAAACGCCGATCCGCTTCCATGGAACCCACCCCCTCCGATGGTCTGCCGGGAATCCTCGGGCACGTTAGCGAGGGGTGGGCATGGGGCACCTGTGTCGTTCACTCGTTCGGATGAATCTGTTCCGATCCACCCCGAGCCCGAAGCCCGGAGCCCTCAGCAGGCGGGCGGCCAGGGCGGTCAGGGCGGTCAGGCCGTCGGCAGGGGCTGGGGAGCCGTGGGGCCGGTGTAGCGGGCGGCCGGGCGGATGATCTTGGGGTCGGCGGCCTGCTCCAGGATGTTGGCGCTCCAGCCGATCGCCCGGGCCGCGGCGAACGTGGGGGTGAACATCTCCCTCGGCAGGCCGCAGAGGTGCATCACCACGCCGGCGTAGAACTCGACGTTGGTGTGCAGTTCGCGGCCCGGCTTGAGTTCGGCCAGGATCGCCTCGACCCGGGTCTCCACCTGGACGGCGAGGTCGACGAGTTCACCGCCGAAGGATTCGGCGACGCCGCGCAGCATCCGGGACCGCGGGTCCTCGGTGCGGTAGACGGCGTGGCCGAAGCCCATGATCCGGTCGCCGGCCAGGACGTGCTCGCGGATCCAGCCGTCGATCCGGTCCGGGGTGCCGATCGCGTCCAGGGTGTCCAGGGCCCGGCTGGGCGCGCCGCCGTGCAGGGGCCCGGAGAGCGCGCCGAGCCCGCCGACCAGGCAGGCGACGAGGTCGGCCCCGGTGGAGGCGATCACCCGGGCGGTGAAGGTGGAGGCGTTGAAGCCGTGGTCCACCGTGGAGATCAGGTACTGCTCGATCGCCCGGGCCTCGGCGGGCCCGGGCTCCTCGCCGGTCAGCATGTAGAGGTAGTTGGCGGCGTAGCCGAGGTCGTCGCGCGGTTCCACCGGCTGCCGGCCCTGCTGCAGCCGGTGCAGCGCGGTCAGGACGGTGGGGACCAGCGCGGTGGCGAACAGCGCGTCCTCGATCCGCTGTTCGGGCGCGGTGTCGTAGAGGGGGCGGATGCCGCGGTCGGCGGCGGCGACCGAGAGCGCGGCGCCCAGGGTGGCAAGCGGGCCGCCGTGCGCTGTGCTCGCCGCCAGGGCGGGCAGGAGCGGACGCAGGGCGTCCGGCAGGCGGCGCAGCGGGGTGGTGCGGGCGAGGAAGGCGGCGCGGGCGGGTGCGTCCGGCAGTTCGCCGAGGAGCATCAGGTGCCAGACGTCCTCCAGGGTGCGCTGTTCGGCGAGGTCGATCGCCGAGTACTGGCGGTAGCGGTAGAAGCCCTCCAGGCCGCGGACGTCGCCGAGTTCGGTCTCGGTGACCACGACGCCCTTGAGGCCGCGGGGGACCTCGATCTCGGTGGTGCTCGGCATGGCAGTGGCCCTTCTCGTGGATCTTCCCGGCCGGGTGCTCCGGCGACGTTCTGTACTCTCCGACCATTGATCCATGTTGTCAATGTTGATTGAAATCAATGTGTAATACTGTGGATCATCAAGGCGCGGAGGCGTCACAGGACGACGAGGACGGACCATGGCCGAACGCTTGACCACCCAGCAGGTCGCCGAGCAGCTCGGCGTGAAGGTGGAGACGGTGTACGCCTACGCCAGCCGCGGGCAGCTCAGCAGCGAGCGGGCCCCGGGAGGCAAGGGCAGCACCTTCGACGCCCGCGAGGTCGCCGAGCTGGCCGCCCGCGGCCGTCGCGCGCCGGTGCGACCGGCGGCGGGCGAGCCGTCGGGCGCCGAACCGGGGTGGGGCAGCGAACCGGTCGAGGTCCGGACCGGGCTGACCCTGATCGAGAACGGCCGGCTCCACTACCGCGGCCGCGACGCCGTCGACCTGGCCGCCGGACACGGCTTCGAGGCCGTGATCGGCTGGTTCTGGGGGCTGGACACCGACGCCCCGGTGGAGCTGCGGGTGCCGCCGGCCACCGCCAAGGCGCTGGCCCGGGCCGCCGCCGCGCTGCCCGACGGGATCCGGCTGCCCGACCGGCTCCGGATCTCGGTCACCGTCGCCGCCGCGCTCGACCCGCTCCGCTTCGACCTGCGCGAACAGACCGTCCGGGCCGCCGGGGCGGCCCTGATCGCCGGGATGGTGGAGGCCCTGCCGCGCACCGCGCCCGACCCCGGGCCCGACGCCCCGCTGGCCGCGCGGCTGTGGAGCCGGCTGGCGCCCACCGCCCCCGCCCCCGGGGAACTGGCCTGCCTGGACCGGGCCCTCGTCCTGCTGATCGACCACGAGCTGGCGGTCTCCACCGTGGCGGCGCGGGTGGCCGCCTCGGCGCGGGCGCATCCGTACGCGGTGGTCTCCGCCGGACTCGGTGCCACCGACGGCCCCCTGCACGGCGCCGCCAGCCCGCTGGCGCACCGGATGCTCGCCGAGGTCCTGGCCGACGGCGCGGTGCCCGTGGTCTCCGACTACCTGCGCACCGGCCGGCCGATCCCGGGGCTCGGCCACCGGCTCTACCCGGACGGCGACCCCCGGGCGGTCGCCCTGCTCGACGCGGTCCGCCGACTCGACGGCGGAGCGGAGGTGGTGGCGGCGGTCGCCGCGGTGGAGGCGGCCGCGGGCCCGGCCGGCCGGCCCGCCCAGCGGGCCAACATCGACCTGGCACTGGCTGCCATGGCGCTGACCACCGGACTGCCCGCGGAGGCCGGCGAGGTGATCTTCGCCGTGGCCCGCACCCCTGGCTGGCTGGCCCACGCGGTGGAGGAGTACCGCGAGGAACCCCTGCGGATGCGCGCCCGGGCCGCCTACACCGGGCCGCGCCCGCAGGACGACCGGGCGGGCGACGAGGCGGGCACCGCGCTCAGTTGACGAAGTCCTGCGTGAAGTAGAAGTACGTGGCCGGGCTCCCGTCGGGGGCCGTACCGGGCCCGTAGGAGATGCCCAGGCCGGCCCGGGTGTGGTTGCGGTCGAGCAGGTTGGCCCGGTGCATCGGCTCGCCCATCCACCAGGTGAACGCGTCCTGGGGCGCGGGCAGCGGAGCGCTGCCGGAGGACCAGCCGATGTAGACGTTCTCGCTGCCGGAGATCCCGACGGCGTGCAGGATGCGGTCCGGCGGCGTGCTGCCGTCCGACCCCAGGTGGCCCGGCCATCCGTTCCACGTCCGGTCCTTCAGACCGGGGTGGTCGGCGAGGTCCTGGCTGTGGGCGCGTGTCGTACCGACGAGCCCGGGATCGATCGACACGTCCGGGGCCCCGTTCTGCCGGCGGGCGCTGTTGACGAGGTCGAAGGCCGTGAGCTCCTGCCAGTCCATGAAGTCCTGGGGTTCGTCCGGCCAGTGGTCGATGACGAACACCCAGCCGCTCGCCTGGTGTCCGCCGCCCGCGGGGCACCGCCCCTTCTCCGGGAAACCGTTGAAGAACATGCCGTAGCAGTTGCCGCAGAAGCGCCAGTTCGTCTGCTGGGTCGGCGCGTCCGCCGAGCCGTCGTGCCGGACGGTGCACAGGTAGCCGCTCGCCCGGTGGCCACCACCCGTGGGACAGGTGCCCTTCGTGGGAAAGCCGTCGAAGAACAGTGCGTAGCAGTTTCCGCACTGGCGCCAGTTCGACTGCTGCGTCGGGGTCTCGGTGGCGTCGGAGGGGAAGCTGTACGCGAAGCCGAAGGCCTTGTGGCCCTCCCCGGCAGGGCATGCGCCCTTCTCCGGAAGCATGTCGAAGAAGAGCGTCTGGCACTTGTAGCAGGAGCGCCAGTCGAGCAGATTCGTCATGGGATCCTCCAGGACTCTGCGCACGACCTGTTGGTTCGTGCGGGCCCCTCGCCGCTTAAGCGGGGTGGATGTCAGGCGGCGGCACCCCTCCCCTCCCAGGATGACCCGCGGGAAGCGCTCGTGCACGGCGCCCGACGAGCCGCCGGACGGCCGGTCCGTCCCGTGGCCGGCGCTTGCCACCGGCCACGTTTGCCCAGGTCAGTGGAGGTGCGGGGGCCCGGAAACGGTTCCGGTGGTCTCACGGGTTTCTCATCGCGGCGGGCCAGAATGAGCGGCGCCGGCACGAACGCCGCCAGGACGGACGCCGTCCACCGCCGAGCCGAGGGAGCCGAGGGAGCAGCATGGACGACACCGCCGACCGCCCGGACTGGCGCGTCCTGGTCGTCGACGACGAACCGGACCTGGTCGAGGTGGTCTGCGGCGCCGTCCGCTACGAGGGCTGGCAGGCCCGCGGCGCGACCACCGGCCTGGAGGCCGTCCGGGAGGCCGCGCACTGGCGGCCGCACGCCGTGGTGCTCGACGTCATGCTGCCCGACCTCGACGGCCTGGAGGTGCTGCGCCGGATCCACGCCGAGCAGCCCGAGGTGCGGGTGCTCTTCCTCACCGCCCGGGACGCCGTCGAGGAGCGGATCGCGGGGATCGCGGCCGGCGGTGACGACTACGTCACCAAGCCGTTCAGCCTGGCCGAGGTGGTGGTCCGGCTGCGCGGGCTGCTGCGCCGGGCCGCGCCGACGGACGGGCCGCGCCGACCGCCCGCGCACGCCCTGGTGCTGGGCGACCTCGTCCTGGACGACCGGGCCCGCGAGGTCACCAGGGACGGCGAGACCATCGAGCTCAGCCCGACCGAGTACGCGCTGCTCGCCCACCTGATGCGCCACCCCCGGCAGGTGCTCAGCAAGGCGCAGATCCTGGACGCGGTCTGGTCGTACGACTTCGGCGGGCAGGCGCACATCGTGGAGCTGTACATCAGCTACCTGCGCAAGAAGCTGGACGCGGGCCGCAGCCCGATGATCCACACCGTCCGGGGCGCGGGCTACCTGATCAAGGCCGCGCCGTGAGACGGGCCGCCGCCCGGGCCACCAGGGCGCTGCGGAAGCTGCTGCCCCGCACCCTGCGGGCCCGGCTGATCGCCGGACTGCTGGTGCTGCTGGTGGTCACCTGCGCCGCCGTCGGCTTCGCCACCGCCGCCGCCCTGCGGCACTTCCTGGTCGACCGCCTCGACCAGCAGCTCGCCGAGGCCGGCGGCCGGTACGCCGCCAGCCTGGAGCACACCGGCACCGGCGCCGGCCCGGACACCCGGGCCCAGACCCCCGGCACCCTGGGCGTGCGACTGCTCGGGGGCAAGGTCACCGCCGCCGGGGTGGTCGACGGCGACGCCGACGACGCCGACAACCCGGACGACGCGGACGACCGGGTCACCTTCACGCCCGATCAGCAGCGCTCGCTGGCCGCCCTGCCGGTCGGCGGCTCGGCCCGCACCCTCGACCTGGGCGGCACGCTGGGCCACTACCGGGTCCGCGCGGTGGCCGGACGGGACGCCGACGTGCTGGTGTGCGGGCTGCCGCTGGGCCCGGCCGAGGACACCGTGACGCGGCTGGAGACCCTGGAGCTGACCGTCTTCGCGATCGCCGTCGCCGCGGCCGGCGCCGCCGGGGCGGTCTGGGTCGGCTGGTCGCTGCGCCCGCTGCGCCGGGTGGTCGGCATGGCCGAGCGGGTGAGCGCGCTGCCGCTCGCCAGCGGCGAGGTGCTGCTCGCCGAGCGGGTCCCCGACGACGACCCGCGTACCGAGGTCGGCCGGGTCGGCGCCGCCCTCAACCGGATGCTCGGCCACGTCGGCGACGCGCTGGCCCGCCGGCACGCCGTGGAGGAACGGCTGCGCGGCTTCGCCGCCGACGCCAGCCACGAACTGCGCACCCCGGTGGCCGCCGTCCGCGGCCACGCCGAACTGGCGCTGCGCCACCCGGGCCAGGTGCCCGGCGAGGTGCGGCACTCGCTGGAGCGGATCGACGCCGAGGCGCTGCGGATGGGCACGATCGTCGAGGACCTGCTGCTGCTCGCCCGGCTGGACGCGGGCCGCCCGCTGGCCGGGGACGAGGTGGACCTCACCCGGATCGCGCTGAACGCCGTGGCCGACGCCCGGGCGGCCGGGCCCGGCCACCGCTGGCGCCTGGCGCTGCCCGAGGAGCCGGTCCTGGTGCACGGGGACGAGCACCGGCTGAGCCAGGTGGTGGCCAATCTGCTGGCCAACGCCCGCACCCACACCCCGGCCGGCACGGCGGTCGAGCTGCGCCTCGAACCCGGCGCCGAGCACGTCGAGTTGAGCGTCACCGACGAGGGGCCGGGGATCCCGGCGGAGCTGCTGGAACGGGTCTTCGAACGCTTCGTCCGGGGCGACCGGGCCCGCTCCCGGGCCACCGGCTCGACCGGGCTGGGCCTGGCCATCGTCCGGGCCGTGGTCCAGGCGCACGGCGGCACGGTCGAGGCGGCCAGCCGGCCGGGCCGCACGGTGTTCACGGTCCGGCTGTGCCAGCCCGTGGGGCCGTGACGTCCGTCGTACCCGTCCCATCTGCCAGGGCCGTGACGGCCGTGCGGAAGCGCTGGCGGTAGTCGGTCGGCGTGGTGTCCAGTCGGCGGCGGAAGGCCCGTACCAGGGTGTCGGTGGTGCCGAACCCGCAGGCGGTGGCGATGCGCTCGAGGGTGTCGTCGCCCGACTCCAGCCGGTGGCGGGCGAGTTCGACCCGGGCGGACTCGATGTAGGCGCTCGGGGTGGTGCCCAGCTCGGTCTTGAAGATCCGGATCAACTGCCGTTCGCTGAGGTGCGCGTGGGCCGCCAGCTCGGGCACGGTGAGCCGGCCGGTCAGGTGGCGCAGGATGTGGTGGCGCAGCTCCTCGATCCGCCGGGTGGTGGAGACCGGCTCCAGCGGGACGCTGAACTGGCTCTGGCCGCTGGGGCGTTTGAGGTACATCACCAGCTGGCGGGCGACCCGCAGGGCGAGTTCCTCGCCGAAGTCCTCGGCGACCAGGGCGAGCGAGAGGTCCAGGCAGGCGCTGATGCCCGCGCCCGTCCAGACCTCGCCCGCGCGGATGAAGATCGGGTCGGCGTCGACATCGATCTGCGGGTACTCGGCGGCGAGTTGGCCCGCGGTCGACCAGTGGGTGGTGGCCCGCTTGCCGTCCAGCAGACCGGCGGCGGCCAGCAGGTGCGCGCCGACGCACACCGAGGCGACCCGGCGTGAGCGGGCCGCGAGCCGGCGCACCTGCCCGACCACCTCCGGGTCGGCCACCGCCCGGACCCGCCCGGCCGCGTCGACCTCCACCGACCCGGGCACCAGCAGGGTGTCGATGCCGCCCTCGGCGGCGGCCCGGTCGAAGGTCAGGTCGGGCAGGATCCGCACCCCGGCCGCGGTGGTGACCGGCTCGGCGGTGGCGGCGGCCAGCACCACCCGGTAGCCGACCGCGTCCCCGGTCTCCCGCCGGAGCAGCGCGAACACCTCGGGCGGTCCGGTGACGTCCAGCAGGTCGACGCCCTCGAACAGGACGATGACGACCAGCCGCTGCGCGCTCTCCACGGGGCCTCCCTCTCTCACTCCGGTGCCGGTGCCGGTGCCGACGGTCGATGTCGGCGCCGACGGTCGATGCCGACGCCGATGTCGGATTCTGCATGTTAGACGGCATTGCCGCCACACCGGGCCCACCCGTAGCGTTCCTGGGGCAGGCCGCACCCCGCGTGACCTGCCCCGACACCCCCCCAGGCCCGAAGGCGGCACAGCCATGCCCAGCACCACCCTGCGCACCCTCACCGGTCTCGACGACAAGCCCGCCCGGCTCGGCGCGAGCACCCTCGTCCTGGTCGACTACCAGAACACCTACACCCGCGGGGTGATGGAGCTGACCGGCTGGCGGGAGGCCCTCGACGCGGCCGCCGGCCTGCTCGCCCGGGCCCGGGCCGAGGGCGCCACCGTCGTCCACGTCGTCAACGACGGCGGCGCCGGCACCCCGTACGACATCCGCGAGGAGATCGGGCAGATCCACCCGGCGGTGGCCCCGGCCGAGGGCGAGCGGGTGGTGGTCAAGCAGGCCCCGGACGCCTTCGTCGGCACCGAGCTGGGCGAACTGGTCGACGCGGCCGGCCACCAGGAGGTCGTGGTCGCCGGGTTCATGACCCACATGTGCGTCGCCTTCACCACCGCCGGCGCCTTCCTGCGCGGCAACCGCCCCACCGTGGTCGCCGACGCCTGCGCGACCCGCCCGCTGGGCTCCGGCGCCGAGGAGCTCACCGCCGCCCAGGTCCACCGGGGCGCGCTCGCCACCGTCGGGGACCTGTACGGCGTGGTCGTCGAGTCGGCGGCCGAGCTGGGCTGAGCCCGGCCGCGTTCCACCGCCTCCCGCGCCGGCGGGGTGCCCCGGTCCGTCACCCGGGGCACCCCGCCCGGGCGGGGCGACGGGCGCCGCCCCGCCGGCCCTCCGAGCCTGCCGGGCCCCGGGGCCGGAGGGCAATGGATTCGGTCCTCGCCGAACGGTCTTGCGGAGCGGCCGCCCGCGGGGCGACGATCCTGTCCGTGCTGCGAATCATCTTCGGTACGGACGACTTGGACCGCGTCCGGGTGGCGGAGCGTCCGGACATGTCGATGGAGCTGTCCCTCAGCGTCCACGGCCTGGTCAGCGGCCGCTGCGATCCACGCTTCCAGGTGTGGCGCAACCGGCTGCGGGCGTCCTGGAACCCCCGGACCGCGCTGCTCTTCGACCTCTACACCCCCTCGGCCATCCCGGAGTTCCTCGCCGTGCGCCGCGACCCCGGCGCCACCGAGAGCGCCACCGCCGAGGCGCCCGAGGAGCCGCTCCGCGACCACCTGCGATCGGTCGGCGGGACCAGGCAGTTGAGCGCCTTCGCGCGCGGCGTGGCCGCGGGCGACCGGCGGGCCCGGCGACTGCTCGGCAACGTCACCGCCGACTACCAGACCCGCGCGATCGACCCCTACCGGCGGCAGATCGAGACCATCGTCACCACCGACCACGGCCGGCGCCGCCGGCTCGGCGAACCGGACCGGGTCCTCGCCTCGCTGCACCCGTCCGTCTCCTGGCGCCGCCCGGTGCTCAGCTTCCCGCTGGTGGGGGCCTGCCGGCACGACATCCGGCTGGACGGTCGCGGACTCCTGCTCCAGCCCTGCGTGTTCGGCCCCCGCCGCCCCGTCATCGCCCGCTTCGAGGACCCTGGGCAGCAGCCCGTCCTCCTCTACCCGGCGAGGATCAGCGGCCCCTTGCAGCCCGAGCCCGAACCCGCCCCGAGCCGCAACCTCACCGCCCTGCTCGGCCAGACCCGCGCCGCCGCCCTGGAGGCCATCGCCACCCACGGCCCGTGCTCCACCAAGGACCTGGCCGGGCTGCTGGACATCTCCACCGCCTCCGCCAGCGAACACGCCACCGTCCTCGCCGACTCCGGCCTCACCACCAAGGACCGCGACGGCCGCACCGTCACCCACCGCCCCACCCCCCTCGGCCGCGCCCTCCTCACCGGCCGCCTCCCCACCCCGACCCCCGACCTGACCCCCGACTCGGTCTGACCGGAAAGGACGCTCGTGTCGCTCACCCCGGAGGACCGCTGGGCCGTCGTCGACCTGGTCTCGATGCACGGTCACCTCGTCGACGACGGAGACCTCGACCGACTGGACGAGGTGTTCACCGTCGACGCGGTCTACGACCTCACCGAGTTCGGCCAGGAGCCGCTGTCCGGAGTGGCGGCCGTCCGCGCGGCGGCACGGGCGCTGGGCGCGGGCAACCCGGTCGCGCACCACGTCACCAATGTCGTCGTCACGGCGGGGGCGGACGGCCGGGTGCGGGTCCGTTCCAAGGGGCTGGGGGTCCGGGCGGACGGCTCCTGCGGCTCCGTCTCCTACGAGGACACCGTGGTGCGCACCGCGGACGGTTGGCGGATCAGTCACCGCCGGGTCTCGCCGCGCCGGGCCCCCTTGGGCGGGGCGACGGCGCCGCGCTGACCGCACGCCGCCCCCGGCCAGGGGCGGGGGCGGGGGCAGCGCGCGGGCCGTGTCAGACCAGGGCGGCCTCGATCAGGTCGGCGGCCCTCGACGCGCCGCCGCCCGCGCGGACCTCCGCGCCGATTTCGGCCAGCCGGGCCGCCACCGCCGGGTCGGTGGTGAGCTCCAGTACGGCGGAGCGCAGCGCCTCGGCGGTGGCCTGCTCGGTGTCCAGGCGCCGTGCGACGCCGAGTTCGACCAGCCGGTCCGCGTTCTCGAACTGGTCGGCTGCCTGGGGCACCGCCACCATCGGCAGCCCGCAGTACAGGCCTTCGCTGCACCCGCCCATCCCGGCGTGGGTGATGAAGGCGTCGGCCTGGCGCAGCACCGCGAACTGCGGGACCCAGGGGTGCACTTCGACGTTGGCCGGGATCTGCCCCAGCTCCGCCGGGTCGGTCGCCTTGCCGACCTGGAGCACGACGTGCCAGCCGGGAAGGTCCCCGAAGGCCTCCAGGCACGCCCGGTAGAAGGCCGGCTGGTGGGTGAAGGCGGAGCCGAGCGAGACCAGCAGGACCTTCTGCGCGCCCTGCGGCCTGGTCCAACCGCCCTGGTGCTCCCGGTTGTCGAGGCAGGGGCCGGCGAAGGAGAAGACCTCGGGGTCGACCTCGTCGACCGCGCTCTGGAGCGCCCGGGGGATCAGCGCGAGCCCGCGGTCCGGGCGCAGCATGTACGAGAACATGTCGCGGGGCGCCACCCCGTTCTCGGCCAGCCACTTGGCGAAGCGCTCCGGTACGCCCTCCGCCTCCAGGGCCGCCATGACCGTCCGGAACGGCTCCGCCCCGGGGTCGGCCTGGGCGATCCGGGACGGCGAGACCAGCATCGACGGGACGCCCCAGCCGTCGGCCAGGACCCGTCCCGCGTACGCCATGAAGTCGTACAGCACCAGGTCGGGCCGGTCGTCGTGGAAGGCCTCCCGCATCCGGGGCAGCATGGCCTGCGCCTCGCCGAAGACCATGCCGTGCACATTGGTCCCGGGCACGACCGCACGGCCCTTGAGGATCTCCAGGCCGGTCTCGTACGGCACGAGCCGGGCGCCGGTGGTCCCGATCTGCTCGGCGAACGTCGGGTCGTTGACGTAACTGACGCGGTGGCCGCGGGAGACCAGCTCCCGGATCACGTCCAGGCTGGGGTTGACGTGGCCGTGCGCCGGGATGTTCACCATCGCGATGTGTGCTGGGCGGGGCATGTCGGTACCTCTCACGTGGTCGTCAGAATCCTGCGCGTGAGCTTCTGACGTTACGTCATGTACCGGGGTGGGCGGGCGGCGAGGGGGTTCGGCCGTCGGCCGCGGTCGGGAGGTCGCGCAGGGTCAGCGCGGCCGGCGGGGGCAGCGGTCCGCGGGCCCCGTCGGCGCGGAACGACTGGAGCAGGTAGGCCACCAGGCGCCGG
Organism: Kitasatospora sp. NPDC056076; assembly: GCF_042266305.1. Classification (NCBI taxonomy): domain Bacteria; kingdom Bacillati; phylum Actinomycetota; class Actinomycetes; order Kitasatosporales; family Streptomycetaceae; genus Kitasatospora; species Kitasatospora sp. NPDC056076. The sequence continues at coordinate 157,681 of NZ_JBHJWG010000005.1, read as the reverse complement.
GACGCCGCACCGTCGTCGGGCAGGGCGGTGACCAGGGCGCAGTGGGCCAGCAGCACCACGGCGAGGTCGGAGGGGTGGAAGTCGGGCCGCAGTGCGCCCGAGGCCTGCGCCCGGCGCACCAGGGTCGCGACGTCGCGCTCGGCCCGTCGGCGGGCGTGCGCGTGCTGCGACCCGCTGTCCGGGAAGGCGGTGACGAACGCGGCCGGGAACCCGCGTTCCTCCCGTTGCAGCGCGCAGACCGTCTCGATCAACCGCTGGAAGCCCTGCCAGGGGTCGGGGGCGGCCAGGGCCTCGGTGAGCGCCCGCGCGCAGGTCTGCATCTGCTGCGCGAACGCGCCCCGCACCAGGGCGTCCCGGGTCGGGAAGTGCCGGTACAGCGTCGCCACGCCGACCCCGGCCCGACGGGCCACGGCGGCCATCGGGGCGTCGATCCCGTGCTCCGCGAAGACCGCCCGGGCGGCGACGAGGACGCGCTCCCGGTTGCGCCGGGCGTCCGCCCGCACCCCGCCCCGGGCTGTGATCCGAGAGGAATCCACCATCACTGTCTCTCGCTTCCGATCCAAACGGACGATTGCGTCCGCTTGAGAGCCTACGGTCGCTGCCGGACCCGCAAGTCCCCGGGCCGGAAAGGGAGAACGATGAACGACCGGATGATGAAGGCCGTGCTGTACGACCGCTACGGCGGCCCCGAGGTGCTGTACGTGGGCCGCGTGCCGCGCCCCGAGCCGGCCCCCGGCGAGGTGCTGGTGAAGGTGCGCGCGTTCAGCGTCAACGGCGGCGAACTGACCGTCCGTTCGGGCCGTCTGCGGCTCCTGAGCGGCCGGACCTTCCCCCAGCGGGTCGGCCTGGACTTCACCGGCGAGGTCGCCGAACCGGGCGTCGGAGTCACCCGGTTCGCGCCCGGCGACCGGGTGTGGGGAGTCCTGGGCCGCACCTCCGGGTTCGGCAGCGCCGCCGAGTACGTGAGCGTGCCGGCCGCGCGGGTCGGGCGGCTCCCCGACGGCATCGACCCGGTGGACGCCGCCGCCCTGCCGGTGGCCACCGCGGCCATCACCGCCCTGCGGGACAAGGCCGGGCTGCGCCCCGGCGAGCGGCTCCTCGTCCGGGGCGCGGCGGGCGGTGTCGGCAACGCCGCCGTCCAGCTCGGACGGGCCTACGGCGCCGAGGTCACGGCCCTCGCCCGCGCCACCGGCCTCGACTTCGTCCGCGGGCTCGGCGCGCACCGGGCGATCGACCACCGGACGGTGCGGGCCGCGGACCTGGACCGCTTCGACGTGGTCCTGGACACGGCGGGGACCGACCTGCGGGCCTACCGGCGCCGACTGGCGCCCGGCGGGCGCATGGTCACCATCGCCTTCGACCCGAAACGGCCCGCCGCGTCCTTCGGCTACCTCGCGGCCAGCACCGTCCACGGACGCGGCCGGGTGCGCTTCTTCAGCGGCAACCCCGGGCAGGCGGACTTCGACGACCTCGCCCGCCACGTGGTCGAGGGCAAGCTGCGCCCCGCAGTGGACACGGTCTTCCCCCTGGAGGAGACGGCGGCGGCCCACCGGGCGCTGGAGGCGGGCGGGGTCCGGGGCAAGTACGTGGTCCGGGTCGGCTAGGACTTCCGGACTTCCGGGTTGCCGGGTTGCCGGGCTGCCGGGCTGCCGGGCTGCCGGGCTGCCGCGATGAGAAAGCCGTGAGATCAGCGGGGGCCGTTCGTGGTCCCCATACGGCCTCTGACCAGGGGAAACGGTGCTGATGGCGGGCGCTGGCGGCGGGCCCGCTCAGAGGCGACTCAGAGCTTGCGGTGCGATCGTGGACCGCCCGGGCGGGGCCGTGCCGCCCCCGGGAGTCAAGGAGGTTCCCCGATGGCCACTGCCACCGCACCGAAGTCCCGGCAGGCGCCGGCCGGCCCGCGTCACCGGGCGGCCGAGCGCCCGCCGCTCGCGCTGCCGCCGGGCGCCGCGCTCGGCCTGATCGCCGCCGGCGCGCTCGGCGTGCTCGGGCTGTGGTGGGCGGACACCTCCTCGGTGGCCGGCGCGGCCGGCTGGCTGACCGGCGCCGGGCGGATCACCGGACTGCTCGCCGGGTACGCCGCACCGGTGCTGCTCCTGCTGATGGCCCGGCTGCCGGCCGTGGAGCGCGGGGTCGGCGCCGACCGGCTGGCCCGCTGGCACGCGTACGGCGGCCGCTGGCTGGTCGGCCTGGTCACCGTGCACCTGCTGACCGTGGTCTGGGGGTACGCGCTCACCGACGGGCGCGGGCCGCTCGACGAGGGCGTGGAGATCGTCTTCCACTACCCCGACATGCTCAAGGCCGCCTTCGGCACCCTGCTGATGCTCGGCACCGGAGCGGTCTCCGCCCGGGCGGCCCGCCGCCGGCTCTCCTACGAGACCTGGTACCACCTGCACCTGGCCACCTACCTCGCGGTGGCGCTGGCCTTCGCCCACCAGCTGACCACCGGCGCCGACCTCGGCGGCGGGCCCGGCCGGGCCGCCTGGTACGCGCTCTACTTCGGGACGGCGGCGCTGCTCGGCTGGTTCCGGCTGCTGCGGCCCTGGCTGCTCGACCGGCGGCACGGGCTGCGGGTCGCCGAGATCCGGCCGGAGGGACCGGGCGTGGTGTCGCTGTTCCTGTCCGGTCGGCGGCTCGACGAACTCCGCGCCGAGCCCGGCCAGTTCTTCCGCCTCCAGTTCCAGGCCCCCGGGCTGCGCTGGGCCGCCAACCCGTACTCGCTGTCCGCGCCGGCCCGCCCGGACTTCCTCCGGTTCACCGTCAAGGACCTCGGCGGCCACAGCGCCGCCGTCGCCCGGCTGCGCCCGGGCACCCCGGTCCGGGCCGAAGGGCCGTACGGCGCGTTCACCGGGCGCCGGCAGCGCCGGCGCCGGGTGCTGCTGCTCGGGGTGGGCGTCGGGATCACCCCGCTGCGGGCCCTGTTCGAGACCCTGCCGGGCGAGGTCACCCTGGTGCAGCGGGCCCGGCGCGCCGAGGACGTGCTGTTCCGGGCGGAGCTGACGGAGATCGCCCGGCGGCGCGGCGCGACGGTGCACGAGCTGCTCGGCCCCCGCGAGCAGGTCGGCGACCTCGGGGCGGCGCTGGCCCGGCTGGTGCCGGGGCTCGCGGAGCACGAGGTGTACCTGTGCGGGCCCGAGGCCGTCACCGCGGAGGCCGTACGGGCGCTGCGGGCGGCCGGGGTGCGGCCGGGGCGGATCCACCACGAGTCCTTCGCCTTCTGAGCCCGACCACACGAGGAGCCGTCCATGCGCCGAGCCGTCGTCACCAGTGCCGCCACCGCCGCCGGGGTGGTGCTGCTGCTCTCCCTCAAACCGCACCAGGCGACCGGGAACGCGCCCGTGATCAGCTCGGGGGCGGGTAGCTCGTCCGGGGCCGGGGCCGATTCCGGGTCCGGGTCCGGGTCCGGCTCGTCCTCGGGCAGCGGGACCGGGTCCGCGTCCCCCGCGCCCGCGCCCGCGTCCGCGGCGGGCGGCGCCACCCGGAAGGTCAGCGGCGACACGATCAACACCCGGTACGGCCCGGTCCAGGTGCAGGTCACCCTCGCCGGGAGCCGGATCACCGGCGTCGACGTGGTCAAGTACCCCACCGAGGACCGCCGGGACCGCGAGATCAACGCCGACGCCCTCCCCACCCTCAACCAGGAGGCGATCTCCGCGCAGAACGCCCAGATCGACGCCGTCAGCGGCGCGACCTACACCAGCGACGGCTACATCCGCTCGCTGCAGAGCGCCCTCGACCGGGCGAAGGGCTGACGCCCGGTGCTGCGGCACGCCGAGCCCGTGATGGGCACCGTGTTCTCGATCGCCGTCCGCGACCCCGGCCCCGGCACCCCCGAGGCGCTGCGGCAGGTCGCCGACCGGCTGCACCGGATCGACGCGGTGTTCTCCCCGTACCGGCCGGAGAGCGACATCAGCCGGCTCGACCGGGGTGACCTGGCCCTCGCGGACTGCGATCCCGAGGTCCGCACGGTCCTGGACGCCTGCCGCGAGGTCGCGGCCGAGACCGACGGCTACTTCACCGAGTGCCCCGGCGGCCGGCTCGACCCCAGCGGCTGGGTCAAGGGCTGGGCCGTCGAGGAGGCCGCCCGGCTGCTGCGCGCCGCCGGGGCCCGGCAGTTCTGCGTCAACGGCGGCGGCGACGTGCAGACCTGCGGCGGGCCCTGGCGGATCGGCGTCGCCCACCCCGGACGGCCGGGCGCACTCGCCGCCGTCCTGGGCGGCAGCGACCTCGCGATCGCCACCTCCGGCACCGCCGAACGCGGCACCCACGTCCTGGACCCGCACACCGGCCGACCGGCGGAGGGCCTCGCCTCGCTCACCCTGGTGGGCGCCCCCGGCACCGGCATCGCCCGCACCGACGCCTGGGCCACCGCCGCCTTCGCGATGGGCCCGGACCGGGCCCTCGCCTGGGCGGCCCGCCGGCCCGGGGTGGAGGCGCTCGCCGTCCTGCCGGACGGCACCAAGCGCTGGACCCCCGGCCTGCCCGGCCACCTGCCGCCGGCCGGTCCCGCCGACTGGCAGCTCGCCACGGCGCGCTGACGCCCGCGACCGGCGCCGCGCGGCCGGGACCACGCGCGGGCGGGCCTGCGTGCGCGCGAGTACCCCACGCGCGGACCTGTCCTCACGCGCGGGCGAGTCCTTACGACGCGCGGGCGGCACCGGCAACCTCCGGGCCATTCGGACGATTTCACCCCATCAGGTGAACACGACGATCATGCCCCCGCTCACACCCGCCCGGTCGTCGATAGTGGGGGAACCACCGGGCGCCGAGGCGCCCCGTTCCCCGACGCACCACGTCCCAGGAGCCGTTCATGCTGACCGAGGCCGCCCAGCGGGTCGAACTGGTCTTCACCCTCTTCGACGCCAACCGCAACGGAGTGATCGAGGCCGAGGACTTCGCGCTGATGTCGGCCCGCGTGGTCGAGGCCGCCACCGACTCCGGCGAGCCCGCGAAGCAGGCCATCCGGGCCGCCTTCCGACGCTACTGGGCCACCCTGGAGCGCGAGTTGGACGCCGACGGCGACGGCGTGGTCAGCCGCGACGAGTTCCGCGCCTTCGTCCTGGCACCCGAGCGCTTCGGCCCGACCGCCGCCGAGTTCGCCCAGGCGCTGTCCGCACTCGGCGACCCGGACGGCGACGGGTACGTCGAGCGGCCGCTGTTCGTCGCGCTGATGACCGCGATCGGCTTCGGACCCGCCAACATCGACGCCCTGTTCGACGCCTTCGGCCCCACCCCCGACGACCGGATCACCGTCGCCACCTGGGCCGACGGGATCCGCGACTTCTACGCCCCGGACAAGGCCGGCATCCCCGGCGACCTGCTGGTCGGCACCCCGGCCACCTGACCCCTCGACCCTGCCCCGAGGAGGCACCTTGGCACCCGTCGTCGCACGCGCCGTCGGCCGGGGAACGGGCGCGGAACTCGCGACCGTCTTCGAGCAGACCCCGCACCGGATCGCCCAACTCCACGACACCGCAGTGGAGATCACCCGCTCCCCCCGGACGTACCACTCCTCCGTCCCGCTGCGCGAGGAGGCCGCGGACACCGAGCGGCACGCCGACGCCTGCCACGTCACCGCCTACGCCACCGCCGACACCGCCGCCGGCGCCCTGCCCGGGGCGGTCGCGTGAACGCCGCGCCGCCGACCGGCCGTACCGCCCTGGTCGTCGTCGACCTGCAGAACGACTTCTGCGCCGGGCCCGTCGCCGCCGCCCGCTACCCCGGCGACCCGACCCGGCTCGCCACCGTCGCCGCCAACACCGCCCGGGCCGTCGACGCGGCCCGCGCCCACGGCACCGAGGTGGTCTTCGTCCGCTTCCTCGGCGACCCCGCCCACCAGGGCGCGAGCTGGCGCCACCGGGACGCCGCGCTCGGCAAACGGCCCAAGTGCCTCGACGGCAGCTGGGGCGCCGAGTTCCACGCCGTGACGCCGAGGGCGGACGAGGCCGTGTTCACCAAGCACGCCTGCTTCGACGCCTTCCTCAGCGCGGGCTTCGAACGGCACCTCGTCGACGGCGGCGTCCACCACCTCGCCATGACGGGCGTGTTCGCCGACGTGTGCGTCGACACCACCGCGCGCACCGCCTTCCAGAAGGGCTTCCACATCACCGTCCTCGCCGACTGCACGGCAGCGCTGCACCTGCCCGACGAGGCCGTCCTCGGTTTCATGCAGCGGGTGTACGGCGCCCGCGTCACCACCCGCGACCGGCTCGACGTCTGGACCAACCCTCCCGAGACCCCCGCCCCCCGACCACAGGAGCGCACATGAGTGTCGGCGCGACCGAGACCCTCGACCCGGCCGGAACCCCCGGCACCCCCGGCACCCCCGGCACCGACGGCCACGCCGTCGCCGAAGGCGTGGCCCTCACCGCCGTCCTGGTCGCCGCCGCCCGGGCGATCGAGACCCACCGCCCCGACGCCCTCGCCCGGGACCCGTACGCGGAGCACTTCGTCCGCGCCGTCCCCGCCGCCGCCGACTGGCCGCTCCACCCCCAGGACGTCCCGGCCGGGGAGGCCGACCCGCTGTGGGGCCGGCTCGGCCGCTACTTCGCCCTGCGCACCCGGGCGTTGGACGACCAGCTGCTGCGCGCCGTCCAACTCGGCGCCCGCCAGGTCGTGCTGCTCGGCGCCGGACTGGACGCCCGGGCGTACCGGCTCGACTGGCCGTCCGACTGCGCCCTCTACGAGATCGACCGGCCCGAGGTACTGGCCTTCAAACAGGGCGTCCTGGACGGCATCGAAGCCCGTCCGACCACCCCCCACCGGGTCACCGTCGGCACCGACCTGCGCACCGACTGGGCCCAGGCGCTCACCGACGCCGGCTTCCGCCCCGACCGGCCCACCGCCTGGCTCGCCGAAGGCCTGCTGCTCTACCTGCCCGGCACCGCCGAACGCGAACTCTTCGCCACCGTCGCCCGGCTCAGCGCCCCCGGCTCCACCCTCGCCTACGAGGCCAAGCTCGGCATCGAGTCCGCGGCCGTCCGCGCCAACCCCGTCTACACCGCCACCCGCGACCGGACCGGCATCGACCTGCTCGCCCTCTTCGACGCCGACCCCCGCCCCGACACCCCCGCCGACCTGCGCGCGCACGGCTGGTCCACCACCGACCACACCCCCTTCGAGTTCACCCGCCACTACGGCCGCGGGCCGCTCCCCGAACCGGACGACACCCTCGCCGCCAACCGCTGGGTCTTCGCCGTCCGGCCCTGACACACTCCTGACGCACGCCCGGTACACACGTTCCGTCAACGGTTCAAAATCCCGGCATCTTCTCCGCGTACCGTCGATCCGGGGCCCGATCAAGGGCCCGGGTACGGAGGAGGGACGCACCATGCACACCGTTGCCACGCACACCGCCACCCACGTCGCCGCGCGGGCCGCCGTGCGGGCCGCCGCGCGGGCCGCCGACGATCTGCTGCGCGACGGCTACGCCCGGGTCACGCTCGACGACGGCGCGGCGCACCTGCTGCACCGGGTGCTCGGCGAGAGCCGGACGTTCTTCGGCTGGCCGACGGAACGCAAGTTCCGCTACTCGACCGGCGACTTCAACTTCGGCTACCGCCCGCTCGGCCGCGAGTTCTCGGTCCGCTCCGACCGCCCCGACCTCAACGACTGCTTCACCCTCTGGCACGACCGCCTCGACCTGATCCCCCACGCGGCCGAACTCCCCGACCTCACCGACGCCCTGCTCGCCTGGCGCCGCCACCTCGCCGCACTGGTCACCCACACCGTCGGCGAGCTCGCCGCCCGACTCGGCGGGCACCGGGCCCCCGCCTTCGAAGCCGCCTCCTACCTCCAGCTCAACGACTACGCGGCCACCGGCTCCGACCGCGACCTGCTCCAGGACCGCCACGAGGACGGCCACCTGGTCACCGTCATCCACGCCACCGCCCCCGGCCTCGAACTCTTCCTCGACGGCACCCCCCGCCCGGTGGACACCGCCCCCGACGAGGTCATCCTGATGCCCGGCTCGGTCCTCACCGACCTCACCGCCGGCCGCGTCCCGGCCCTCTACCACCAGGTCCGCAACCTGCGCCTGCCCGAGCGCACCGCACTGATGTACTTCGTCAACCCCGAACTCACCGAGCCCGTGTACGCCTGGACGGCGGAGCCGGGGGCGCAGCGGGGAGCCGAGCGGGGAGCCGAGCGGGTCGACCTGCGGGAGAAGATCCGCACCAACCCCGGCATGTTCGGCCTCCCCGAGGTCCCGGCACTCTGATCCCCCGCCGGCCGTGGTCAGAAGTCCGACGGGACGGACCACCGGCCCGAGCGCGCGAAGCGCTCGCAGCCGTCGTGCTCGAACCGCACCGTCCCGTCGAACTCCGACTCCCCGTTCGCGCACGCCCCGTGGTCCAGCCCCAGGGTGCCGGCCAACGGGAACCAGTGGCGGCAGAAGCCGCACTGCCGGCGGTACCACTCGTCCGGGTACTCCTCGTCGTCCGAAGCTCCACGGTGACGCCGAGTGATCCACCGGCCGTGGATCGCGTCCAGCTCCTCCGGGTTCTCCGCCGCATGCGTTTCCACCGCGTCATCCGCCGCCGTCACTCCCCAACATTCGTACCCAATCGAGTTGGAACGGTGTTCCGGACGAGCGCCTCGGTGTCACCAGAATTCCCTGGCCCGGCGGGAGGGGCTCGGCCGCCGTGTAGCCGAGCAGACTTCCCTCCTGCTCGTCGCCCGAGAGCAGCACTCCGTGACGCCCGAGGTCGCACACCGCGCGGAGGAACGGCTCGGCGGTCCGCGCCCGGCCGGCGCCCACGCCGTGGTCGGCAACGATCACCCGGAGACCGAGTTCACGGGACTGGCGGAGGAACCTGACGAGGTCGGAGAGCGGGTCGTCCCCGTTCGCGGCAACGAGGTCCAGGTCGTCCACGACGAGGAAGACGTCCTTGTGCCCCCGGGATCCCGGCGTACGGCTGGTGGCCGCGACGCTCAGGATCCGGACCAGGGTGGCCAGGCCCGCCATGTCCCCCGCGTGGTGGACGAGGTACTCGGGCGGAACCTCGTCCCCCAGGGAGCCCTCGAAGTCGACCACCAGGAAGCCCACTTGTTCCGGCGTGTAGCGCTCGACGAGCCTCCTGACCAGCAGCCGGAGCAGCGCGGTCTTTCCGGATCCGGTGTCGCCGAACACGGCGAACAGCGGATCGGCCTCGAAGTCGACGACCACCGGGGACTGTCGGGCATCGTCGCGCCGCCCGATCACCACGCCCCGCAGGGATTCACCCCCCGGGATTCGGTCAGCGGACACGGCGGCCCCGACGGACGATCCGATGAGCGCCTCCGCCGGCCCGGGCGTGCGGAGATCGGGATCGTCCGCCTGCATCATCCGGTACAACCGCTTCGCCATCGGGCTGGTGTCGAGGCCCAGGTCCTGTTGCAGCGCGCGCTGGAGCTGCCCGTAGGCGACGAGTGCGACGGCCCGACGACCGGACCGGTAGTGGGCGAGCATCAGCAGCGCGCACAACCGCTCGCGCAACGGGTTCTCGTGGACGAGCCGTTCGAGTGCGTTCGCGAGCTCCGAGTGCCGCCCGAGCGCCAGGCCGGTGGCGTACAGGTCCTCGGTGGCCGTCATTCGCTGCTCGGTCAGCCGGGTGCGTTCCCGGGAGGCGTACGGCCCGGGAACGCCGTCCAGCGCCGGGCCGTCCCAGAGGTCGAGCGCGGAGCGCAGCAGGGCGTGCTCCTCCGACACGTCCCCGACCTCCCGCGCCCGCCGGGCCTCGGCCAGACGCTGCTCGAAGACGGCGACGTCGAGGGAGTCCGGATCGACGTTCAGCCGGTAGCCGTCGCCGACTGTCTGGAGGGTGTCGGCCGTACCACGCGGCTGGGTGGGGTCGCCGAGGACGGAGCGCAGCCGGGAGAGGTAGGTGCGCACGGCGGCGACGGCCTGGGGTGGCGGAGCGTCGCCGTGGAGGGCGTCGACCAGGCCCGCGGTCGGCACCGGTGCCGGGGCGTGCAGCAGGAGGGTGGCCAGGACGGCCTGCTGCTCCGGTGAGCCGACGGGCTGCGGCTCGCTGCCCCGCAGGACGCGTAGGGGGCCGAGCAGCCGGTAGCCGAGGCGGGTGTCCTCCGCCGTTTCGACCATCAACTCCTGGGCGCGTTCGTACAGTAGGGTCAGCCTGATCCGCTCGATGTCCGCCAGCGGTCCCGGCACGTCGGCCAGTGGCGGCCCCTGCCAGAGGGCGAGGGCCTTCTCGGCGTGCCGCCGGGCCTCCGCCGGGTCGGCGTCGGCGCGGGCCGTCTCGGCGCGTTCCAGGGCCTGTTCGAAGAGCACGGTGTCGATCTGCTCGGAGACGACGTTCAGGACCCAGGTGTGGTGGTCCGCCAGCTCCTCCAGCACCCTGCGAGGGTCCGACGGCGAGTTGAGGACCATACTCAACTCCGTTATGTGGGATCGCACTTCGTCGATGTCGCGGGTGGACGAGGTGTACTGGTGCCGTACCTCCGCGATCAGTACCTCGACCCGGACGGGGCGGCGGCGGTACTTCAACAGGGCGGCGAGCACAGCCTTTCGCTCCCGCGACCCGAGCTCCACCGCTTCGTCCCCGCGCCAGGCGCGGACCTCTCCGAGCAGGGTGAACCGCAAGAGCGGCGGCGCCGTGCGGTCAGGGCGGATCAGGGCGCCGGAGGCGGCGATCCGCTGGAGGACCTCGGCGGCGGAGGTCGTCCGGCGGCGCGGGTCCGGGTGCACCAGGTCGAGGACGAGGCCGTGCAGGGCCTCGGGCACTCCCGTCTCCTGGAGGACCGTACCGAGGTTGAAGACGTCCACGGTCCGGTCCGTCGTGCCGTTCCCGTCGAGATCGATACCGAGGTCGCAGAGGACCGGGCTGCCGTCCGGACGGATGAGGATGTTGGCGGGTTCGATCCGGCCGTGGGTGATCCCCCGCTCGTGCAGGTACACCAGTGCCTCGGCCACCCCGCGGCCGATCACCGCCCCCTCCTGCGGGGGCACGGTGTCGCCGTCGAGCAGGCTCCTCAGGTCTGATCCGTCGATGAACTCCATGGCCAGGTAGAGGCGTTCGGCGTCGCTGCCGGCGGCGCGGAATGCGGCGATGCCCGGATGCCCGAGCCCGGCGAGCGTCCCGGTCTGCTGCAGGAACAGCTCCCGGTCCAGCTCGGGGAAGAGGTGCTCCCGGGCGAAGGCCTTCACCGCGACGGTCGAGCCGTCCCGCTCGTCCCGCGCACGCCACACCTCGCTCCGCCGTCCCTGGGCGATCCGCTCGATGAGGCGGAAGCGGCCGTCCAGCAGGGGCTGTTCACCGTCGGTGCGTTGGTCCCGGCGCCAGCGGCCCTCGAACTCCCAGATGTGGATGTGGGTGTCCCGGTCGCCGATCGAGGCGAGCACGCAGCGGGTGTCATCGCCGCTGATCCCGACGATCGTCCGCGCCCGGCCGGGGTCGACCACGGCGGCGGCGAAGAACTCGGCGGTCGACGGGTCCTCGGGCTGCCAGCGGTGGAGGCGTCCGGTGGGGTCGACGCCGATCAGGAGTGACCGCCCGCCCCGGCCCGGCAGGGTCGTCAGTGCCCAGGCCCGGTGGCCGCCGGGGAGGCCGGGCAGTTCCAGGGGAACGTCACCGTCGTCACTGCCCAACGAGCTCCACAAGAACATCCGGCCGTCGGCGTCGGAGGTCCAGTAGTACTGGCTCCCGTTGCCGTGCACGTAGGGCGACATGGCCACGGGCGGCTCCGGACGGCCCGCCCGGCCCGACACGAGGGAGCCGTCCCGGGCGTCCCAGAAGGAGAATCCGCCGTCGGGGGCCGCCGTGCAGAGGAGGGCCGGCCGGTCACTGACCTCGGTCATGGCGACGACGTCGGCTGCGGTGGTCCCGAGGGACAGGGCCGGTTCCACCACCTGTCCGGTCGTCACGTCGAGGTAGCGGAGCAGGCTGTCCGCGCCGTAGACGGCGACGTAGCCGCGCCCGAGGCCGTACGCGTTCGGCACGGTCGCGATCGCCAGGGCCGGGCTGGGCAGGCGGAAGCTGCGGACGGTGGAGTAGGAGTCCCCCGCCCCCTCCGGCCCGACCAGCACGGCCAGTTTCTCGTCCAGGTGCCAGGTCGCCAGTTCGTCCGGGCGGCGGGGCATCCGGTCGAGGAGGTGCTGGAACTCCTGGGCGTACTCGATCCGCCGGTAGGCGTCGCCGAGGCGGTGGCGGATCTCCTCGCGGAGTTCGTCCTCGGTGAGGAAGGCGAGGACGATGGTCGTCGCGGACTGCAGGAAGGGCTTTCCCTCGCGGGAGTTGGTCGTGACGATCACCCGGCCCCCCTCGGAGTCGAGGAGCCGGGCGAGTTCGCGCGGGTACAGGTCGTCCGACCACAGGTCGTCCACGATGACCAGCCAGTTCGGGTGGGCGTCGAGCCGCTCGTCGAGGCGGTCGGCGCTCTCCGCGCCCAGGGCGGCCCGCAGTCGCTCGAAGCCGGTGGCCATCGTGTCGGCGGTCTGCCCGTTGATCCAGTGGATGAAGGGGTGCTGCCCGCCGTGCAACCGGACGTACTCCTGGAGGAGGCGGCGCCTACCCATGCCCTGGGCCGCCTCGATCGCGATCAGCCGGGTCCTCGTGCCCCCTCGTTCGCAGGCCTGGACGAGCCGGTCGAGTTCCTCCTGCCGTCCGATCATCCGCGGCGGGTCCGGCGGGCTGGTGACCGGTGGGGGCGGGGTCAGCAGCTCCCGCCGGAACGTCCGGTCGCCGACGGCGCTGCTCAAGTGCCGGGCGATCGTGACGTGTTGGCCGCCGGCCCCGGCCAGGACCCGGGCCGCGACCTCGGCGAACGGGCGGCTGCGCTCCGGGAGCCGGTGCCGCGAGTCCTTGGTCGCGGCGGCGAGGGCGCGGAAGTCGAGGGTGCCGCCGAAGGTCGCGGCGACCCGGCCGGAGACCTTGGCGAGGACGTGCTCCAGCACCCGGACCGACTCGGTGCGGGTCAGCTCCCCCAGCAGTTCCTCCCGGACGCCGTCGACGAAGTCGTACACCACCTCGTCCGGGTCGGCGGCCTTCTCCCGCACCTCGATCAGCCCGGACAGGAACAGTTCGGCGAGTTCCCGCTGCCCGGACTCCGGCACGGTCGACCGCTGGACCAGCCGCATCACGGGCAGGCTGAGCGGCGCCGCCGCCAGGTGGCAGGCGAGCCGGTGGGCGTTCGGGGAGCTGCCGGCCCGGAAGGCGGCGACCCGGTCGGCGGGCGGGCGCGCGGCCGTGTCCCTGGTGCGCGGGCGCGGCGGGCGCGGGATCCCGCTGAGCGGTGCGGCCAGCATGGGCGTCCAGCCGGTGGTGCGGCCGGCGGTGAGGTCGGCCCAGGGGGCGATCCAGTCGGCGTCGATCTCCAGGACCGGCAGCCAGCCGACCGAGGCCCGGGCCGACGCGCCGGCCCGGCCGCGCGGGATGCCGGGCAGGGTGCTCTCGGTGCGCAGCCGCGGGACGGGCCGGCCGTGGGTGGCGGCGCGGGCCTCGACGGGGGCGGGGCGCAGGGCCGTCCGGTGCCAGAGCCGGCGGGGCAGCACCTGGAGGGCGGCGGCCGGTGCGGTGGCTGCGGCGCGGGCCAGGAAGGGCACCAACTCCTTGCCGTACCAGGCCGGTCCGACGCCGTCGGTGAGGACGAACAGGATCCGGCGCCCGTGCGGGTCGGCGAGCGGGCGGGACCAGTTCGGGTCGGGGGCGGCGGGGGGCGGGGCGGCGGTGCGGCGGCGGCGGAAGGGGGTGAGGTGCGGGGTGCCCCGGTCGGTGTCGAGGGACCAGGTGCGGACCTCCTCGAAGGCGCCGTGGCGTTCGAGCAGGGTGGCGAGTTCACCGGCGAGGTCGTGCCAGACGGCCATGGTGGCGCCGGTGTCGACCAGCAGGTCGACGGAGTAGCGGGGCTCGGTCCGCTGCCAGACCGGCAGCAGCACCCCGGCCTCGGCGGTGGCCTCCGCCGTCGCCTCCTCGTCGAGGTGGGAGGGCCTACGGCCGCCGGGGCGCTGGGTGAGCGGTCGGCGCAGCGGCCGCAGGGCGCGGGCGATGGCGAGGGCGCCGGGCAGGGCGGGGGGCCGGGTGACCTGGACGACCTCGGCGCCGCGGGCGGGGCCGCCGGGGTGGTCGGGGTCGGCGGGGGCGTGGCGGGGGTGGAGTTCGACCTTGGGGCCGGGCCGCGGGGTGGTGGGGGCGGGCGGTCGGGGCCGGTCGGGGTCGGTGTCGAGGTCGGCGGGGCGGCGGGGGTCCTGGCGGGGGTCGGCGGACGGCTGGTGCGGGTTCGGGTGCGGGGTGGCCGGGGGTGCGGGGTGGCCGCCCGGCGACTCCGGGTCCGCATCGGCATCGGCGTCGGCGTCGGTGGCGGTGGCGGTGGCGGTGAGCGGGCCGAGGCCGGCCAGTTGGGAGATCCACAGCACGTCGGCCAGGTCCTGGGGCTGCGACGCGCCGTCCTCGGGTGCGACGAGGGCGGCCAGCGCCTGCCGCAGCGCGGCGTGCACCGCCGGCTCGCCGTCCGCGTCGGACCCGCCGAAACCGTCCGCACCGTGACCGCCCGTGCCGAACCCGTCCACCGGCCGCCGCCTCAGCTCTCGTTGAGCGGGCGCAGCAGGACGTCCTGGATGACGTCGCGCCCCGGTCCGCTGCCCCACAGGCCGCGTTCGGCCATCAGCAGGGCGTTGAGCAGCTGGTCGTTGGCCAGGTCGGCGCCGTCCTCGCGCTGGCGGCGCAGGAACTCGGTGATGAGCTCGGCGCGTTGGGTGCCGTCCGGGCTGCCGTCCGCGCCGAGGTGGGCGGCGACCATGGCGGCCAGCCGTTCCTCGGTGGGCGGTTGGATCTCCAGCCGCACGCAGCGGCGCAGCAGGGCGGAGGGGAACTCCCGCTCGCCGTTGCTGGTGAGGACGACCAGCGGGAAGTGGGCGCAGCGCACGTGGCCGCCGCGGACGACGGCGCGCCGGCCGGGGTCGGCGACGGCGACCTCCTGCGGGCCCGGGCCGAGGCGCTGGAGTTCGGGGATCTCGAACTCGCCCTCCTCGAAGACGTTGAGGAGGTCGTTGGGCAGGTCGATGTCGCTCTTGTCGATCTCGTCGATGAGGACGACGCGGGGGGTGCGCCAGGGCAGCAGGGCGGTGCCGAGCGGGCCGAGGCGCAGGAACCGGCCGATGGCGGGCGGCCTGCGGTGCGGGCCGTCCTGCGGCGCGTGCAGGCCGGCCTCGTGGAGCCGGCCGATGGCGTCGTAGGTGTAGAGGCCGTCGCGCAGGGTGGAGCGGCTGCTGATCGGCCAGCGCAGCACCGGGCCGAGGCCCAGCTCGTGGGCGACGGCGTAGGCGAGGGTGGACTTGCCGACGCCGGGCTTGCCGGTGATCAGCAGCGGGCGGCGCAGGTGGAGGGCCAGGTTGACGAGGTGGACCTCGCGTTCGTCGGCCTGGTAGGCGGTGGCCTGCTGGACGCGGCCGAGGCGGCGGGCCGTCAGGCCGGCGGCCTCCTGGGCGGGGGGCGGCGGGAGTTCCTCGTCGCCGTCGAGCCAGTCGCCGAAGGAGCGCCAGGCCGGGGCGGGCGGGAGCGCGGCGATGCCGCCGTGGGGCACGCCGGTGCCCCGGTAGATCCACCAGTTCTCGGGCATCGTTACCGCCTCGTCCTCGTTCTCGTTCTCGTTCTCGTTCTCATCGTTTCCCACTCCTCGGCCCTGTGTGCGGTCGTTTCCCGCGCCGTCGGTTCCCGCTTCACCGCCGGCCATCCGCCTCGCACCGTCCGGCCCACACCCTCCGCCTCACACCATCCCCGGGAACCCGGCGTCCTGGTCCGGGTCCATGCAGTTCGGGTCGTCCCAGAAGAGGGCGACGCCGTCCTGGGCGGGTGCCTCCCGGGTGACCTTGCGGTGCCGGTGGACGGCTTCCGGCAGGTGGGCGAGGGAGCGCGGGCGGTCGCGGAGCAGGGCGTCGACCACCTCGGTCGGGGCGCCGGGGGTGCGGCGCCACAGCATGGCTGGGACGCCGTCGATCTCCACGGCGTCGAGCACGGCCGCGCGCACCCGGGGGTCGAGTTCGTCGTAGGGGGTGTCGAGGGCGAGGCAGGCGACGGTGGGGCGGCCGTCGAGCCAGCCGGGCAGGTCGGCGACCCGTTCGGGGTGCAGGGGCGGCCAGTCGATCCGGTCGGCGGCGTCGCGGTCGAGGGTGTCGGCGAACAGGTGCTCCCACCGGTCGTACCAGGCCTCGGTCTGCAGCCACGGGTTGATGTAGCGGTCCAGGTAGCGGACCACCACCGGGTGCAGCAGTCCGATCCGGCGTCCGTCCAGGGTCGGGGACCACAGTTCGGCGCTGTGGCCGAGCAGTTCCCTGGGCAGCAGGAACTCGATCCGGACGGGGCTGCGCCGGTTCCGGCCGAGTTCGGCGAGCAGGGTCTGCCAGCCGGCCAGCCGGGCGCTGCCCTCGGCGACCAGGTCCTCCAGGGCGAGCGAGTCGGTGGCGACGAGGTCGTGGAGGCGGGCGATCGGGCCGCCGGCCAGCGGTTGCCGGTAGCAGGACGCCCGGAGGTGGTAGCGGCCGGCCTCGATGTGCTCCGGGGTCTCGGGTTCCAGCCGGATCTGCACGATCAGGCGGACGGCCGTCTCCTCCCGGGGCGCGGGGCGGGCGACCGGGAGGCTGCACAGCAGGGCGCCCAGGTCGCCGAGCCGGGGGTGCCGGAGCAGCAGGTCGCGGTCCCGGGCGAGGCCGTCCAGGAAGGCCAGGGCGTAGCCGGCGTCGGGGCCGCCGAAGTGGTCCAGCAGGCGGGTGAGGACCTCGGGCAGGGTGGTCCGCTCGTCGATCCGGTGGCGGCCGGGCGCGTTCGGGGGTACGTGGAGGAGCAGTTGGTGCGGGCCGGGGGCCGGGTCCAGGGTGCGCAGCAGGGTGATGGCGTGGAGCAGGGCGCGGGCGGGGAGGCCGGTCTCGGCGGTCAGCGCGAGCACGGTCACCTCCAGCCAGGGCAGGGCGCCGCCGTACGGGTCGTGGTCCCTGAGCGCCTCGCCGAGCGAGCCGAGGACGGCCCGGGGGTCGCGGGCGCAGCGGATGCTCCGCAGGATCTCCAGGACGTGTTCGCGCGGGGTGTCGGCCTCCTTGACGTCCAGGTGGAAGAGGCGGGACGCCGGGGAGCGGCCCATCGTCTCCAGCACGCCCTGGCGGAAGTCCCGTCGGGAGATGCCCTGGAAGTCGAACAGGATGTCGGCCAGCAGGGCTTCGGCCTCCTCGAACGGGGCGGCGAGGTGGGGGCCCCGCTCGACGGCGGGGTACGGGCCCCGCTCGACGGCGGCCTGCGGCGGCCTGCCGCCGTTCGCGCCTGGGTGCATCGGCCTACCAGCTCCCCGGACCGTCCGCGGGGCGGTCCCCGGCGGCCCGGCCGAGCACGTCCCTCAGGTGCGGTAACGCGCCGTCGTGGGGGGCGAGTTCCTCCAGTGCCGTGTACAGCGCGCGGAGGGCCGCCGGGGCGTCGCGGTGGTGGCGGCAGCGGCGCACGATGCGGAACAGGTGGTCGCGGCGGTCGGAGCGTTCCTCGACCTCGAAGGAGTTCGGCAGGCCGAGGTGCTCGCCCATCCGCTCCAGCAGGTCGAACCGGCCGTCGGCGCGCGCGGTGTACGGGAGGGCCATCAGCGCCGTCACCAGGTCGGCGTCGGTGGGCGGAGGTGGGGGCGCGGCTGCCCGAACCTCCGGGCCGAGGAAGGCGACCAGGGCCGCCAGTGGCACGTACCAGCCGCCCAGGTCCTGCTTGTGCGAGCGGGTGCTCTTGAGCACGCCGCGCACCAGCCCGTCCGGCCCGGCCAGCATGCTGCCGCTGAGGCCGGGTTGCACGAAGCCGGTGACGGCGGTGAACTCCCCGGACCGGCCGACGACCCGCAGGGCCACCGTGTCCTCGTTGACCCCCGGTGTCGGGGTGGCCGTGGAGTGCCCGAGGGCGGTCAGCCACGTCCCCGGCTCGGCCTCGGCGCCCGCCAGCGGGGCCACCGGGTGGCCGGGGCCGGCCGCCGGGACGGCGAGCAGCGCGAGGTCGGGGAACGCCTCGAAGGGGCCGGTGCCCAGCTCGGCGGGTTCGGCCCGGACGGCGTCGGGCGGCACGGGGTGCGTGCTCGCCCCGTACCGCACCACCAGGCCCTCGGCCGGGCCGCGCCGGTCCAGCACCACGTGCGCGCAGGTGACCGCCAGGCCCGGGGCGACCAGGAAGCCGCTGCCCAGGAAGGCGCCCGCGGCCTCGATCCGGACGGCGCAGCGGTGCAGCGCCTCGGCCCGGGCGCCGTCGAGGTGCGGGCCGGTCACTCCGCGGCGGCGGGGGTGGCGGCCGGGGCGGCCCCGGGTCCTTCGGCCTCGGCGAAGCCCACCTCGCCGATCACCTCGCCGATCACCTCGGCCCGTACCGTGGTGCCGTCCCCCAGGTCGATCGTCTCCACCGTCACGTCCCCGGCCACGCCGCTCCCCTCCCGAACGTCCGGGCCGTACGCCCGAACCGCCGTGCCTGCCTGCGGCCTCCCCGACCGCGCGCGCCACCCTACCGCGAGCGCGCGGGCCGTTCGGCCGTCTTCCGCCCGTCCGGAGTTCCCCGCTTCCGGTGGGTGACGGTCACTCACGCCTCCTTCCGGCAGGCAGCCTTGTCGAGTGCCGAGGCCCTTCGGAGCGCGAGGATCCGCGTCTCAGTGGACGCGCTCCCCGGGCCGGGGCCGGCCGCCGGTCGTCACCGTCCGGCCTTGCGCGCCGCGGCGCGGATCGCCTCCGCGTACGGGGCGTCGAGGGCCCTGGTCTCCGGGGTGAGGTCCTGGAAGGGGACCAGGGCGCCGTGGTCGGCGTTCGTCGACTGCATCCACGCCGACCAGGCGTCGTGGACGTCCTCGTCCGTGACCTGCGTCCCCTTCGCCCGGAGCAGTACGGCGTAGCTGCGGAAGAGGTCGTCGGAGTCGGCCGGCGGCGCGGCGGCGGCGGGAAGGCACGAGCGGATGAGGTCGGCGAGCTCGTCGAGGTAGGTCATTCGAGCAGCGTTCCCAGGAGGATCACCAGATACACCGCGGCGAACACCCAGGGGACGAGCCGTTCGGAGATGCCGAGTTCCGCGTACCGCTTGCGCCCGGCCTGGCGCGGGGTCTGCTTGAGGTGGTTCCACTCGTCGGTGAAGACCTTGGCCGGCAGGCCGTTCTCCAGCTCGTTGATGACTTTGAACTTCGCGGCGTTGAGGTCCCGGTAGCTGCGCAGTTGGAGCCACCACGCGGCGGACAGGGTCAGGCCCGCCGCGGTGACGGCGACCACCGACCACCACGCGGCCTCCCGCAGTTGGGGAACACCGAAGCCGACGACGGTGACCAGGGCGGTCTGCACGGAGAGGAAGAAGGCGTTGGCCGCGCCCCGGCGGGCTGACACCCGGTCGGCCATCTCCACCGCGAGCTTGTACAACTCCAGCAGTTCCGGCGGCTGGTGGGGATCGGCGGGGCGGGCGGCCACGGGGTTCACCGCTCACCGCCCGCGGCTTCCGCCGCCCGGTTCTGCCAGGTCGTGACCTGCCGGATGAGGAGGATGACCAGCACCCCGGCCACCAGGAACAGTGCCGTCAGCAGCGCGGACGCGTTGGCGTTGGCCAGCACGTCCGACTCGCTCTCCTCGGAGTTGGCCAGGCGCCACTGGAGCGGTTTGACGACCTCGGCCAGGATGAAGCAGGCCCACCAGGCCTTGACCAGCGTGTCGGGGGCCGGCCGCCGGGGCGCGCTGGCCCGCCAGATGTCCGTGACGACCTGGTAGGGGTACCAGAGGTTGGCCACGGGGACCGTCCAAGCCCCGACCGCCCACATCCGGGAGCGGCGATGGGCGTCGCGACCCCCCAGCGCCTCCGCGTTGATCCGCGCCCGCCACAGCCAGACCAGGAACGCCACCCCGGCCGCGCCCCAGAGGACGAAACTCGCCCCCAGCGACGACACCGTCGTGAGGGTGTCCGAATCGGCGGCCGCGAGGTCCGCGTCCGTGGCCGCCCCGTTGAGGTAGTCGTGGATGAGCAGGTAGTCGCGCCAGTTGGCCACCGAGACCAGCACCTCCCGCAGGACCTCCACCGCGATCAGCACCGCCGCGGCGACGCCCCAACCGGTCACCGGCCTGTGCGTCCTCGCTCCGGTACCGCCCGTGCGACCGGCGCCGTGTTGCTGTGCGTTGCTCATGGGTTCCCTCCGTTGACGTGCTGTCCTCGACGTGTCCTCGACGTTTCTTCGAGGTGTCCTCAATGCGTTCCCGACGCGTCCTCACCGCGTCCTCGACGTCGCGCCGGGCTCCGCCGCCCGGCGCCGGTTGCGGCCGGGCGCTCTCAGGGAGCGGCGAGTGCGAGCAGCCGGTAGAGCAGGACCAGGATCGCGAGCGCCACCATGCCCTTGCCCCAGGTGCCGAGCATGTTGATGTCGCTGCGCACCACGACCATCCGGCCGCGGACGCCCACCGCCGCCAGTGCGGTCTTCATCGCGCCGACCGTCCGGCGCGCCGGTGAGGGGTCCCAGGTCACCTCCTTGGCCGCCCTGAGGCGACGCATGATCCAGCGCCGGTGGGGCGCCGGGCCGGACGTGGGCTGGACCGCCGTCACCTGCGGTGTCCAGTCGGGTGCGAAGGTGACGGCGGCCGAGATCCAGGAGGTGTCCGCCGCCACCCCCTCCAGCGGAAGGGGCACCGGCAGCCGACCGTCCAGGCTGTCGATCGCCTCGCTCACCCGGCCCGGTGTCAGCAGGAGGAGCTTGCGGGCGGGCTGGGTGGCGACGACCTGGTCGATCTCCCAGCGCAGTCCCTCGCCGACGCCCACCCGCAGCACGATGAGTTGGGAGAGGTCCATCAGCCGCAGGATCGTCGGCTTCCAGTCGTCCAGTGGGAGGTAGAACCGTGCCGCACCGAGCAGCGGCAGCGGCTCACCGGGCCTGCCCACCGCGATCACCGGGCCGAACGCCCCCAGGGCGGAGGCGAGTTGCTCCTCCCGGGAGTGGATATTGAGCGCCTGTCCGTCGTCGACCTGGGCCGCGGTGCGGTCGTCGGCGAAGCTGCGGAGGTAGAGGACGGGCCGGCGGCCGTCGGCCCGCAGGGCGCGCACCGCACCCCGGGTCGAACGGGGCCGGCTGTAGCGCAGCATCAGGAAGCCCGCGCCGACCGCGGCCAATCCCACCGGAAGCAACAGGACTTGGACGGTCATCGGCCTGTCGTGTTCGGTCGGACTCGTTCGCTGGGCCATGCTCACGAGGGTCATCCCTCCGATGAACAGGGTGTAGCCGAGGCCGCTCGCGGCCAGGAACAGCGGCTGGCGCCAGGGCGGATGCCGTTCGGCGAACCGGCCGACCGTACGAACGGCTTCCGCGGTCGCCGCCCTGCGTCGGCGGCGGAGCCAGAGCGACGGTCCGGCGAAGGCCAGCGCGCCCGCCGTGAGCCACAGCCCCGCCAGGGTCTCGGAGCGGAGGTCCTGGTCGAGGCCCGCCCGATCCCGCTCGACGTCCGCCGCGAGCGCACCGGCCCGCGCCCGGGCGGAGGCGCCCCGGCCCAGGTCCACCAGGCCGGTGACCGCGGCGACCGTGGCCCGGGCCCGGCCGGCGGGCACGTTCTCCTCGAACCACGCCCTCGCCGCGACGAGTTCGGTGCGGGCGGTCGGGTCACCGGCCGCGAAGCGGTCCACCAGGACGGTGAACGCGGCGACGCGGGCCGGGCCGTCCTGGAGGCGGCTCTCGGCCTGTCGGCTCTCGACCACCGTGATCAGCACGTGCAGCGCGGCATAGGCGGCCACGAGCGCGATCGCCGTGATCACCCGGGAAAGCGTCCGCACACCTGATGACATTCGGCCCCCCTGCTCCGAGCACCCACGGGTGCCCGCTCCGCGTTCCGGACACACCTGGCGTGTCCGGCCGCCGCGGGCACTCCATGATGTGGCCCAACTCACCAAGAGTTGAAGACATTTGAGCGACATATGAGCTGCGGGGACCACTCGCCCGAGCGGCGGGGCCGGGACCACCCCATGGTTTGAGCGTTTCTGCGCAGAGCGGGGCGCGGTGGGCCGAGAGTCAGGGGTTGTGTTGCTCAAAACTGCAGTCACGATTGACATGAACCGCCCGGAGCAGCAAGCTGCTCTTTCGAAACTGCTCAAAACCAGTGTTCTTCAAGCATCTTGGATCATCCGATCAAGCACGCACGAAGGCGGTATCTGCGGTGGACAAACGTGTGCTGGCCCTCGTCTCGGCGTGTGCCCTGGGGGCGCTCGCCCTCACCTCCTGCGGCAGTGGCGGCGGGAGCGGCAGTGGTGGGGCGGACGCCGACGGGAAGGTGACGCTCAAGCTGGTGGCCGCCGACTACGGCGACAAGGAGTCCAACAGCTCGAAGAACTACTGGAACGGGGTCGCCACCGCGTTCACCGCGGCCAACCCCGGCATCAAGGTGGACGTCCAGGTGGTGAACTGGAACGACATCGACAAGCAGGTCAAGACGATGATCCAGAGCGGCAACGTGCCGGACGTGCTGCAGACCGGCGGGTACGCCGACAAGGTCGCCGACGACCTGCTGTACAAGGCCGAGGACGTGCTGTCGCCCGACACCCGGGGCGACCTGATCGACAGCTTCGCCCGGGCGGGGCAGGTCAAGGGCGTGCAGTACGGCATCCCGTTCGTGTCCTCGGCGCGGGCACTGTTCTACAACAAGGCGCTGTTCCAGCAGGCCGGAATCGGCCAACCGCCCACCAGTTGGGAGGAGTTGCGCAAGGACGCCGAGCTGGTGAAGGCCAAGGTGCCCGGGGTCACGCCGTACGCGCTGCCGCTGGGGCCGGAGGAGGCCCAGGGCGAGAGCATGATCTGGGAGCTGGGCAACGACGGCGGGCCGACCGGGAAGGACGGCGCGTACACCCTGAACAGCCAGGCCGACATCGACACCTTCCGCTGGCTCAGGTCCAACCTGGTCGACCCGGGGCTGACCTACGCCAACCCGGCCACCACCGACCGCAAGACCGCGTTCGCGGACTTCGCGGCCGGGAAGGCCGCCATGCTCAACGGGCACCCGTCGCTGATCCAGATGGCGCAGGACGGCAAGGTCGACTACGGGGTCGCACCCATCCCCGGCAAGAACGGCCCGCTGGCCTCCACCCTCGGCGTGGCGGACTGGATGATGGCGTTCAAGAAGAACGGGCACCGCGACCAGATCCGAAAGTTCCTCGACTTCGCGTACACCAAGGCCAACCAGGTCTCCTTCGACGAGACGTACAACCTGATGCCGGTGACCAAGAGCGCACTGCAGGAGCTGACCACCGGGGGCAAGCACCAGGACCTCGCGCCGTTCTTCGCCCTGCTGCCGAACGCCGTGTTCTACCCGCTCGGCGACACCACCTGGGACGCGGTCTCGGCCGAGATCAAGAAGTCGGTCGGCAGCGCCGTCGCGGGCGACCCGGCCAAGGTGCTCGGCGACCTCCAGAAGAAGGCCCAGGACGCCGTCGCGAACAAGTGACGTCAGGCGCCCGACAGTTGACGGCCCACCCCGAGCGAGTGCCGGCCGACCCCGAACAAGTGACGGCCGGCACCCGGCGACGGCCGTGAAAGGCACCCCCGTGACTCCCAACCCCCCTGTGCGCAGAGGCCGTCGCTTCGGCCCGCTGCCGTGGATCGCCCCGGCCGTGCTGCTGATCCTCGCCGTGGTGCTGTGGCCGGTGTACGAGATGGTCCGCACCTCGTTCCTGCGGGTCAGCACCAGCGGCTTCGTCCGCGGCTCGGCCGGACTGGACAAGTACCGCAAGCTGTTCGACGAGACGGACCTCGGCCACGTCCTGCTGGCCACGGTGGCCTGGACCCTCGCCGTGGTCGGCCTGACCATGCTGCTGTCGCTCGCCCTGGCCCAGCTGTTCGACCAGCGCTTCCCCGGCCGCCGCTACGCCCGCTGGGCGCTGATCGCGCCGTGGGCGGCGTCCGTGCTGATGACCGCGATCGGCTTCCGCTGGATGCTGGACCGGACGGCGGGCGTGCTGAACACCGTCATGACCGACCTCGGGCTGGTCGACGGCCCGCGGGACTGGCTGGGCGACCCCTCGACGGCCTGGCCCTGGATGGTCTTCGTCGCCGTGTTCGTCTCCCTCCCGTTCACCACCTACACCCTGCTGGCCGGCCTGCAGACCGTCCCCGCCGAGGTGTACGAGGCGGCCCGGGTGGACGGCGCCTCGGCCTGGCAGGCGTACCGGCGGATCACCCTGCCACTGCTGCGCCCGGCGTTCCTGGTCGGCCTGGTGATCAACCTGATCAACGTCTTCAACTCCTTCCCGGTGATCTGGGGCATGACCCAGGGCGGCCCGAACAGCGACACGGCCACCAGCACGGTGTTCATGTACCAGTTGAAGTCCACCGACATCGGGGAGTCCGCGGCGATGTCGGTGGTCAACTTCGCCCTCGTGGTGCTGATGGTGCTGGCCTTCCTCAAGGTCAGCCGCTGGAACCAGGAGGAGAACTGATGTTGCGTCAGAACCGTTGGAGGCCGCGCACCCTGGCCCTCGCGGGGGCGGCCTGGCTGCTGGCCGCGGTCTTCCTGTTCCCGTACCTGGAGATGGTCGTCACCGCGCTGCGCCCGGCCGACGAGCTGCGCGACGCGACGTACCTGCCACGGCACTTCGCCTGGTCCAACTTCGTCGGCGTGTGGCAGGAGTCCACGCTCGGCGACAACCTGCGGGTCACCCTGCTGGTGGCCGGCGGCTCCACCCTGCTGGCGCTGCTGGTCGCGCTGCCCGCCGCCTACTACACCGCCCGGGTGCGCTACCGGGGCCGCCGGCTGTTCCTGCTGCTGGTGCTGGTGACCCAGATGTTCCAGCCGACCTCCCTGCTGGTGGGCCTCTACCGGGAGTTCTACCAGCTGTCCATGCTCAACTCGGTCTGGACGCTGATCCTCTGCAACGCCGCCTTCAACCTGGCCTTCGCGGTCTGGATCCTCACCGCGTACATCTCCTCGATCCCGGTGGAGCTGGAGGAGGCCGCCCTGCTCGACGGCCTGGGCCGGATCGGGGCGCTGCGCCGGGTGGTGCTGCCGCTGGCCCTGCCGGGCGTGGTCACGGCGGTGATCTTCACCTTCATCTCCGCCTGGAACGAGTTCGTCATGGGCCTGACGCTGTCCACCGATCCTGGCAGCCAGCCGCTGACCGTCGGGATCAACAGCTTCATCGGCAACTACACCGTCCAGTGGAACTACCTGTTCGCCGGCTCGGTCGTCGCGATCGTGCCGGTGGTGGTGCTGTTCGCGCTGATCGAGCGGCACGTGGTCTCCGGCCTGACCGCCGGATCCGTCAAGTAACCCCTTGTTCGAGCACGTTGACCGACACCGCAGCTCCCCGTCCCCCTCCCCCGAACCCCCGAGCCCCCGAGTCGACAGGAGAACCCCCGTGCGCCTGCTCCGACCCCAGCTCCGCCGGGCCGCCCTCGCGGCATCCCTGACCAGCCTCGCCGCCGTCACCGGCCCCGTCGTGCCGGCCCACGCCGCCGGCCCGCCCGCCGCCGTCCTGGACGGCAGCCACCAGAACGTCACCTGGCAGAGCCCCACCTACGCCAAGGGCACCCTCGGCGGCGCCACCTCCTGCCCCGCCGTCGCCCAGGACCCGGACGGCGCGGTCTGCGCCCGCTTCGACCTGACGGTGAACGTCCCGAACGGCTACTGGGACGACAACCCCGAGGGCGGCGTCCCGATCTCCGTCCAGTGGCAGAACCCCACCGACGACTTCGACCTGTACATCTACGACGCCAACGGCAAGGAGGTCGCCGAGAGCGCGGGCACCGCCGACCCGGAGGCGACGGTGATCCCCAAGGCCTCCGGCACCTACCACGTCCTGGTCGTCCCCTACGACGTGCACGGCGGCTCCTTCACCGGCCGCGCCTACCTGCCGCAGACCGCCGACGCCGGCGACCTCACCTCGTTCAGCGGCGGCAAGGGCAGCTACGACATCGCCGCCGGCACCCTCAAGGCCAAGGTCGACTTCCTCGCCGACGACCAACTGCGGCTGCGCGCCGCGCCGGACGGCACCATCACCGACCCGG
This sequence comes from Kitasatospora sp. NPDC056076, assembly GCF_042266305.1. Lineage (NCBI taxonomy): Bacteria > Bacillati > Actinomycetota > Actinomycetes > Kitasatosporales > Streptomycetaceae > Kitasatospora > Kitasatospora sp. NPDC056076. The sequence goes on along the minus strand of NZ_JBHJWG010000005.1, from coordinate 131,746 downwards.
CGGGCAGCACCATCATCCGCAAGCAGCCCGAACTCCAGCCCCGCACCTCCTCGTTCGACGCCGGCGACTACTACGGCATCCGCTCCGGCCACGTCGTACTGCGGGTCTACAAGCACCCGCTGCGGTTCGGCCTCTACCAGGCCGACAACCGCACCGCGATCTGGCAGGAGAACGCCCCGATGCGCTGGTCCACCAGCGGCCTGCGGCAGAGCCTGACCCGCGGCGCCGACGAGCAGTTCTTCGGCGGCGGCGAGCAGAACGGCAGCTTCTCGCACCGCGACCAGGTGGTCCACGTCGCCAACAGCACCAACTGGAACGAGGGCGGCTACAACAACTCCCAGCCGTTCTACGTCTCCAGCGGCGGCTACGGCGTCTTCCGCAACACCTTCGCCCCCGGCATCTACGACTTCGGCTCGCCGGTGCGCACCGGCCAGCAGGAACGGCGCCTGGACGCCTACTACTTCACCGGGGACGTCAAGTCCGTCATCGGCCAGTACACCTCGCTGGTCGGCAAGCCCTTCATGCCGCCGGTCTACGGCCTGGAGCCCGGCGACTCCGACTGCTACCTGCACAACGCCAACCGCGGCGAGCGCCACACCACCGACGCCCTCAAGGTCGCCGACGGCTACGTTCAGAACCAGATGCCGCTCGGCTGGATGCTGGTCAACGACGGCTACGGCTGCGGCTACGAGAACCTCCCGCAGACCGGCGACGGCCTGCGCAAGGACCACGCCCAGCTCGGCCTGTGGACCCAGAACGGCCTGCCCAACCAGGCCGAGGAGGTCAAGGCCGGGGTCCGGGTCCGCAAGCTCGACGTCGCCTGGGTCGGCAACGGCTACGACTTCGCGCTGAACGCCTGCGACCAGGCCAAGGCCGGCATCGAGGACAACAGTGACGCCCGCGGCTTCGTCTGGCTGCCGGTCTCCTGGGCCGGCGCCCAGCGCTGCGGCGTGCTGTGGAGCGGCGACCAGAGCCTGTCCTGGGACTACATCCGCTGGCAGATCCCCACCTACGCGGGCGCCACCATGTCCGGCATCGCCTACGACACCGGGGACGTCGGCTCGATCTTCCGCCGCGACCCCAAGATGTACACCCGCGACCTCCAGTGGAAGGCCTTCCTGCCGACCATCATGACCATGGACGGCTGGGCCAAGGACATGACCGGCAAGGAGCAGCGCGACCAGCAGCCCTGGCTGGACGGCGAGCCCTACACCTCGATCAACCGCAAGTACCTCCAGCTCAAGGAACGCCTGCTGCCGTACATGTACACCCTGTCCGCCGAGGCCACCCGCACCGGCATCGGCGCCGTCCGCCCGCTCGCCCTGGAGTACCCGCACGACAAGGCCGCGCTCGGCCCGAACGCCACGTACGAGTTCCTCGCCGGGCCGGACTTCCTGGTCGCCCCGGTGTACTCCGACACCTCGGTGCGCAACGGCATCTACCTGCCCGAGGGCACCTGGACCGACTACTGGACCGGGCGCACCTACCAGGGCCCCACCACCATCGACAACTACTCCGCCCCGCTGGACACCCTGCCGGTGTTCGTCAAGGGCGGCGCCATCGTCCCGATGTGGCCGCAGGGCACGCTGTCCTGGCAGAACCGCGACAAGGGCGAACTCGACTACGACCTCTACCCGAAGGGCGACTCCTCGTACACCCTGTACGAGGACGACGGCGTCACCCGCCAGTACAACGCCGGCTCCTCCGCCACCCAGCAGGTCGAGGTCCACGCCCACGGGCCCGTCACCACCGTCGAGGTCGGCGCCAGCGAGGGCAGCTACACCGGCAAGCCGGACGCCCGCTCGTACCGCTTCACCGTGCACGGCCAGTCCGCCCCGCGCCTGGTCGTCACCCAGGGCGGCCGACTGCCCGAACTCCACTCGGCCGCCGCCCTCGACACCGCCACCTCCGGCTGGTACTTCGACACGGCGACGGGCGTGACCCACGTCAAGACCCCGTCGGTCCCCACCGACGACGAGTTCTCGCTCCACCTGATCCACTGAACCCTTGATTCACCGAACCGTTGATCCACTGAACCCTTGACGCCGAGGCCCCCGGGGAACCACCCGGGGCCTCGGCGTCGGCGCGCCCGGCGTCGGCGGCCTCCGCGTCAACCGCCCTGGCGTCAGCCGCCCCGGTGCTCCCCCGGGGCCGGGCGCCGGGTGAACCCGGCGCGGTACGCGCTGGGGGTGAGCCCGGTCCTGCGCGTCAGGTGGTGGCGCAGCGAGTCGGTGGTGGCGAGGCCGCTGAGCCGGGCCACCTGGTCCATCGGCAGCTCTGTCGTCTCCAGCAGCTCCTGGGCCCGGATCACGCGCTGGTGGAGGAGCCACTGCAGCGGGCTCAGGCCCGTCTCGTCGTGGAACCTGCGCGCGAGCGTGCGGACGCTGACCCTCGCGTGGGCCGCGAGGTCGGTGCGGGTGAGCGTCTCGTGCAGGTGGTCGAGCGCCCAGGCCCGGGTCGCGGCCAGCGAGGTGCCGGTCTCGGGCGGCAGCGGTGTCGCGATGAACTGGGCCTGCCCGCCGGGCCGTACCGGTGCCGCGACCACCAGCCTGGCGACGGCGTTGGCGGTCGCGGCGCCGTAGTCGGAGCGGACCAGGTGCAGGCACAGGTCGATGCCGGCCGACAGTCCGGCGGAGGTCAGCACCTTGCCGTCCTCGACGTACAGCACATCGGGCCGCAGCCGGACCTCGGGGTAACGGGCCGTGAACTCCTGGGACTTGGCCCAGTAGGTGGTGGCGTTCCGCCCGTCGAGCAGCCCGGCCCGGGCAAGGACGAAGGCGCCGGTGCAGATCGAGGCGACGCGCTTGCCCGCGGCCGAGGCGCGGCGCAGGGCCGCCAGGACGCCGGGGTCGACGTCGTCGCGGGCGGCGGTTCCGGTCACGATGACGGTGTCCGCGTCCTCGACGGCCTCCAGCCCGTGCGGGACGGTGACCTCCAGGCTGCTGCCGGTGGCGATGGGCCCGGGGCGGGCGGTGCACACCCGCACCCGGTAGCCGGGGCGGCCGTCGACGGTCGTCTCGCCGAGGACGAGTTCCGGGATGGACAGGTCGAAGGTGGTGGCCGGGGGAACGGCGATGACGGCTACCCGGTGCATGGCCCGAACCTCCGGTTGTCTGGCATTCGGGCCACTACCTTACGGATCACCGGTGGCGGAGGGTAGAGCCCGCTGGGGCGACCGGCCCCGGCCCTTCGACCAGGGAGTGCATCCGTGTCCTTGTACGTCATCGTCGGAGCCGGTGCCACCGGCTCGTCCGCCGCACGGCTGTTGGCGGAGGCCGGTGAGCGGGTCCGGCTCGTCACCCGCCGGGGCGGCGGCCCGGTCCACGAGCGGATCGAGCGGGTGGCCGTCGACGCCGTCGACACCGTGCGGCTGATCGAGGCCGCCCGCGGGGCGGCGGTGCTGTTCAACTGCGCGATGCCCGCCTACGACCGGTGGCTGGCCGACTTCCCGCCGCTGGCCGCCTCGTTGCTGGCAGCGGCGGAGAGCAGTGGAGCGGACTACGTCATGCTCGGGAACACCTACGGCTACGGAATCGTGGACGGGCCCGTCACCGAGGACCTCCCGATGGCGCCGACCAGCGTCAAGGGCCGCGTCCGCGCCCGGATGTGGCAGGACGCGCTCGCCGCCCACCAGGCGGGCCGGGTGCGGGTGACCGAGGTCCGGGCCAACGACTACCTCGGTGCCGGTGCCTACTCGCCGTTCACGCTCATGGTGGGGGCGCCGGTCCTGGCCGGATCGCCCGTCTCCTACCCGGGCGACCTCGACGCCCCGCACAGCTGGACCTACACCGGCGACGCGGCCCGGGCCCTGGTCGCCGCCGCCCGGAACGAGCAGTCCTGGGGCCGGGCCTGGCACGTGCCGTCCACCTCGCACGCCCCCGTCCGCGAGCTGGCCGACCGCCTGGCCCGGGCAGCCGCCGCCCCCGGCCCCGAGCTGGGCCACCTGACCGGGGCCGAGCTGGCGGAGATCGGACGGACGGACCCGGTCATGGCGGAGTTCCCCGAGATGCTGTACCTGTACGACCGCCCCAACCTCCTCGACGCGTCGCTCACCGCGTCCGTCCTGGACCTCGCCCCGACCCCGCTCGGAGCGGTCCTCGACGAGATGGCCGCCGAGCACCCCCGGCCCACGGTCTGACGCACCCCCGGCCGACGGCCTGGCAGGTCGCCGGACACGCCGCTCCCGCCACCCGGATGCTTCGCACGGGCGCGCGAGACTCGGACTCCCGCCGGAACAACCCCCGCCGTCTCCTGCCCGTTCGAGCCCATTCCGACCGCGACACGGGTCCGCCGGGGACACCGGCCGGTCGGGTGCGGAAGGGTGAGGCCGCCGCCCGTCCCGGGGCCACCGCGTGTGGCCCCGGGACGGGTGGCTTTGCGGCCACGACCGGCCGGAGCGACCCGAGACCGGGATGGTGGCATGACCCTTCAGGACACCCCGACCGCCGGAACCACCCGGCGCGGGGACTTCGCCGAGCTGCGCCGACGCGTCGGCGAGGCCGGGCTGCTCCGCAAGCGCCCGCTGTACTACGGCTGCCGGGCCGCCGCCCTGCTGGGCGCCCTCGTCCTGCTGCTGGCCGGTTTCGCCGTCGTCGGCGCGAGCTGGTGGCAGCTCGCGCTGGCGCCGGTACTCGCCCTCGTGCTGGGCCAGTTGGCGCTGCTCGGCCACGACGTCGCGCACCACGCGGTGTTCTCCGGGCGCCGGAGCACCGACCTCGCGGGCATCCTGCTCGGCAACCTGGTGGTCGGGATGAGCTACGGCTGGTGGGTCAGCGACCACAACCGCCACCACGCCCACCCGAACCGGGAAGGGCGCGATCCGGCCGCCAACGCCATGCTCTTCGTCCGCACCGCCGAACAGGCGGCCCGTACCAAGGGGTTGAGGAGGACGGTCGCCAAGTACCAGGCGGAGCTGTTCTTCCCGCTGCTCTCGCTCCAGGCCCTCGGCCTGGTCGTCGCCACCGCCGTGACCCTGACCCGGGGCCGGCTGCGCCACCCGGTGCTGGAACGGACCCTCGCCGCCCTGCACTACGCCCTCGCGGCAGGCCTGCTGCTGGCCGTCCTCACCCCGCTCCAGGCGCTCGCCTTCGCCGTGCTGTGCGGCGCCGTGCTCGGCGTCTACCTGGGCTGCATCTTCGCGCCCAACCACAAGGGCATGCCGATGACCGGACCGGACGAGCAGCCCGCCGACTACCTCCGGCGCCAGGTGCTGCCCTCCCGCAACCTGCGCGCCGGGCGGTTCACCCACTTCCTGTTCGGCGGTCTCGGCTACCAGATCGAGCACCACCTCTTCCCGGCCATACCCGTCCCGGCGCTGCGCCCGGCCTCGCGGATCGTACGCGCCTACCTCGCGGAGGTCGGCCTGCCGTACGCCGAGGCGGGGCTGGTCGACTCGTTCCGGGAGATCCTGCGGGACCTCCGGGCGGTGGGCCGCTGCGTCGACGCGCCGCCGAGCGCGGCCGTACCCGGGGCCAGGGCCGAGGACGGTCGTGCCCGGGTCGAGACCGGGGCCGCCCGCATCGAGAGCGGGGCCGCCCGGTGAGCCGTCTCCTGTCCGGACCGGCCGTGCCGCTCGCCCCCGCCGGCCCCTCCGCACTCGCTGCATCCGCCGCCCCCGGGCCGGACGGCGGACCGCTGCGGGTCCTGATCGTCACCGAGTCCTTCCCGCCGCAGCTCAACGGCGTCGCCCACAGCGTGCTACGGACCGCCGAGCACCTGAGCACCCGCGGCCACCGCGTCCTGGTGGTCACCCCGGCGACCCGCACCCGGCGCGGCCCCGAGCGGGTGGACGGCTACCAGGTGCTCCGGGTCCCGTCCGTCCCGCTGCCCGGCTACCCGGAGGTGCGGATCGCCCTGCCCGGCGGGCAGTTGGCGGCCGCGATCGAGCGGCACCGCCCCCAGGTCGTCCACCTGGCCGGGCCGTTCGCCCTCGGCGCGGCCGGCGCCGCGGCCGCCCGGCGGGCCGGCGTCCCGGCCGTGGCGGTGTTCCAGACGGACATGGCGGCCTACGCCCGGACCTACCTCCCGTTCGCGGGCGAGGCCGGTGCCCGGACGGCCTGGCGGATCCTACGGCGGGTCCACGGCGCGGCCGCCCGGACGCTGGCGCCCTCCCGGGCGTCGCTGGACGCGCTGGCCGCCCACGGCGTCCCCCGGCTCCACCTGTGGCCGCGCGGGGTCGACCGGGAGCGCTTCCACCCGCGCCACCGCGACGAGGCGCTGCGCCGCCGGCTCGCCCCGCGCGGCGAGGTGCTGGTCGGCTACGTCGGACGGCTGGCGGCCGAGAAGCAGGTCGACCGGCTGGTGCAGGCCTCCCGGCTGCCGGGCGTGCGGCTGGTGGTGGTCGGCGACGGCCCGTGCCGCGCCCCGCTGGAGGCCGCACTGCCGGACGCGGAGTTCCTGGGCCGCCGCACCGGGCACGAACTCGCCCGGCTGTACGCCTCGTTCGACGTCTTCGCGCACACCGGACCGTACGAGACCTTCGGCCAGACCGTCCAGGAGGCGATGGCCAGCGGCCTGCCGGTGGTCGCCCCGGCGGCCGGCGGGCCGCTGGACCTGGTCCGCCCCGGGCGCACCGGCTTCCTGGTGCCGCCCGGCGTGGGCGAGGAGTTCCGGACGGCCGTCGACCGGCTCGCCCGGGACGCCGGCCTGCGGGCCGAACTCGGCCGGGCTGGCCGCGCCGCCGTGGCCGAGCGCGACTGGGCGTCGATCGGCGACCGGCTGATCGGGCACTACCGCCTCGCCATCGCGGAGACCACCGGAGCCCTGCGGCGGTGAGCCGCGCGACGCCACCGCCACTCCACCGCAGCTCCGCTCCCGAAGGAACCAGCCCCCGTGCACCAGCCGCTCGCCGCCGCCTACACCCCCGGCACCGCACCCGCCGCCGACACCGCCGTCTTCCTGCACGGCCTGGGCGGATGGACCGACAACTGGGCAGCCCTGATCGGCCAGTTGCGCGGCGCGGTGCACTGCCTGGCCCTGGACCTCCCCGGCTACGGCCGGTCGGCGCCCCCGCCCGGCGGCCTCGTCACGGTCGAGGGCCAGTCCGCGGCCGTCGCCGCCCACCTGGACCGCGCCGGGCACCGCCGGGTCCATCTGGTCGGCAACTCCCTCGGCGGCCTGACGGCCCTGCACATCGCCGCCCATCGGCCCGAGTTGGTCGCCTCGCTGACCCTGCTCGCCCCCGTGCTGCCCGCCCTCCCCTCCCCCCAGGCCCTGCGCGCGGCGCTGCTCGCCCTCCCCGGCGCCCCACGCCTGTACGCCCGGCTGCTCGCCGAGCGGAGCCCGGACCGCCAACTGGACGACCTCTACCGGCTGATCTACGCGGACCCCGCCCGGGTCCGCCCCGAGGTGCGCGCGGCGGAGGCCCGCGAACGGCTGCGCCGCAGCGAACTCCCGTACGCGGGAGGGATGCTGCCCGCGGGCATGCGGGCCGTGGTCCGCTCCTCCCTGCACCGGGGCGCTGCCTCCCCCTGGCACCAGGCGGGCCGGATCACCGCCCCCACCCTGCTGGTCTACGGCCGGGAGGACCGTCTCGTCCCGTTCCGGCTCGCCCCGCGCGCCTACGCCGCCTTCCGCGACGCCCGCCTGCTCACCCTCCCCGACACCGGCCACGTCGCCATGCAGGAACGCCCCGCCCCGGTCGCCGCCGCCCTCCGCGCCCTGATCGCCGAGACCGGACGGGCGCCTGTACCCGTCCCGGTGGCCTGACGCCCCGCCGTCGTGCCGGTCAGAGCCCCGGCGTGCGGTGCAGGGAGATCAGCAGGCGCCAGACCCGCTCGGCGACCCGCTCCGGCTCCGCCGCGATCCGGCCGTGCAGCCAGTCGGCGAGCACCCCGGTGAACGTGCCGGCGACCGCGGCCGCCACCAGGTCCGGTTCCGGCGCTCCGGCCAACGCCCGCTCGGTGCGGCTGCGTTCACGCAGCTCGCGGTTGAGCACCAGGCCGAGCGGCCCGCCGCCGCCCGGTGCCAGCAGGGCGCGGTGGAGCCCGGCGTGCGGCACCAGCTCGGTGAAGAACCCGGTGAGGGCGGGCGGCGGGACGTCCGGGTCGGGCACGCCGCGCCAGGCGTGCAGCGCGTCCACCGCCACCCGGACCAGGTCGGCGCAGGCGTCCACCGCCAGCGCCTCCAGATCGGCGTAGTGCACGTAGAAGGTGGCCCGCCCCACCCCGGCCCGGCGCACCAGGGCGGCGACGCTGACCTCCGCGAGCGGCCGCTCGGCGCACTCCGCCAGCAGCGCCCGCCGCAGGGCGGCCCGGGTCCGCTCGGCCCTCGGGTCCACGGCGCCCCTCGGGTTCAGGGCATCCCTGGGGTTCAGGGCGTCCCTCGGGTCCGGGGCGGCGCTCATCCGGCCACCAGGACGGCGCCGAGGGCGACCGCTCCGGGCAGGGCCTGGGCGAGCAGGATCCGCCGGTTCGCGGTGGCGCCGCCGTACAGCCCGGCCACCACCACGCAGGACAGGAAGAACACCTGCACCTGGTGGCCCGTGGTACCGCCGGCAAGCAGCCCCCAGACCAGCCCGGCGGCCAGGAAGCCGTTGTAGAGGCCCTGGTTGGCGGCCAGCGGCGCCGTCGCCCGGGCGAGCTCCGGGTCGAACCCGGACAGCTCGCGGCCGGGCCGCCGCTCCCACAGGAACATCTCCAGCACCAGGATGTACCCGTGCAGCACGGCCACCAGGCCGACCAGCAGTTCCGCCGTCGTACGCATCGTCAGCTCCCGAGGTTCATGGACAGGTGTCCATCTTAACTGGACACCTGTCCATGAAGTCCACCGGCGCCCGTCGCACCCCCGCCGACGAGCGGCCGGCGCCCGGTCCGGGGGATCCTGCACCTGGGCGGCGGCGCGAGCGCCGGCCACCGCAGCGGCACCGCCGCTCCCGAGAGGAGACCCGGACCATGGACGAGGACCCGGCCGACGAGACCGTCCTGCGCGAGGTGCTCGACCGCTGGAAGGACGCGGTCGACCGGCACGAGCCCGAACGCGTCGCCGCCCTCTTCACCGAGGACGCGGTCTTCCAGGGCCTGCACCCCTACAGTGTCGGGCGGCCCGGGGTGGCCGCCTACTACGCCGCCCAACCCGCCGGCATGACCGCCGAGTACACGATCCTGACGACCGACCGCCCGGCCCGGGACCTCGTCCGCGGATACCTCTCCGTGGACTTCTCGTTCACCGACCGCCCGACGCTGAGCGTCTTCCTCGGCGTCCTGCTGCAACGGACCGCCGACGGCTGGGCGATCGCCCACTACCAGGTCTCCCTCCTGCCCCGGGACGCCGCCGCGCCCCTGCGCGAGTTCCTGGTCGAGATCACCACCACCGTGCCTGAGGGCACGCCCGCGGCGGAGGTCGACCGCCGGCGCGCCGCCGAGGCCGTCCGCGCCCGCGAGCTGGCCGCCGCCGGGCGCCTGGCGCGGCTGTGGCGCCCGGTCGGCGAGCTGCGCAGCATCGGCGTCTGGCGGGCCGCCGACGAGGACGAGCTGCACGAGGAGGTGCTGGGCAGCCTCCCGCTGCGGCCGTGGATGACCCTCACGGTGACCGCCCTGGAGTCCCACCCCAACGACCCGGCCCGGCCCTGACGGCCGGACCGGGCCCCACACGGGTCGGCACGGCTCGGCCCGCCCCACCCCGACGGCGCGCCGGGCGCGCTCGACGGTCTCCGCCTTCTCGCCGACGGATGGGCACCGTGAGGCTGCTACGGCTCTGTCCTCTGCGCCGGCACGGTCCCGGCGCCCCGCTGTTGTGGAACCCGGGTGGCGCGGGCGGTCGCGAGAGCGGCCAGCAGGCCCAGGGGGAGTGCGGTGAGCCAGACCAGGGCGGGTGGTCCGATGCGACCGAGGGCAAGCCCGGACATCGGGCCGATCGCCGAGCCGATGTCCTGCGAGGTGGACAGGGCGGCCTGGTAGGTGGCGCTGCTGCCCGCCGGGGCGTGGCGGCTGACGAACGCCGAGGTGGTGGGACCGTAGATCATCATGCCGAAGGAGGTGACGAGGGCCGCGGCGACGAGGGCGGGGTAGCCGAGGCCGGCGGCGGCGAACCCGGCGAGGCCGGCTCCTTGGAGGGCGGCGCCCAGGAAGAGGAGCCGGGCGGTGTCGCGGCGGCGGGCCCAGCGGCTGACGCGCATCTGGAACAGGATGATCGCGAGGGCGTCGACGGCGAACAGGATGGCGTAGGCCGTGGGGCTTATGGAGTCCACGCGGTTCAGGAGGACCAGGCCGTCCGCTTCCCACCAGGTGAAGGTGACGGTCAGCAGGCTGCCGCCGAGGATCAGCAGGGCCAGTCTGCGGTCGCGCAGGATGTGGGTGAACGGGCTGTGCACGTTCTCGGCCTCGCCGCCGGTTGCCTCTTGTGCGGTCTCGGGACCTGTGACGCGGTCGGCGGGGACGGTGATGAACACGGCGATTGCGGCGGCGACGAGCAGTACGCCCGCTACGGCGAACACGCTCGACAGCGAGAAGGCGACGGCGACCGCGCCCAGGACCGGTCCGACCACACCGCCGATGCTGGCCACCACGCGGGTCAGTCCGTAGGCCTGGTGAAGGTCCTCATCCGTGTGGAGGTCACCGATGAGGGCGGCGATGGTGGGGTGGAACGCCGACTCGAAGAGCCCTGCCGCCAGGAACAGCACGAGGGCGAGGACGGCGTGGTGGACCAGGAAGAGGCTGCCGTAGCCCAGGGCCATTCCCGTCGTGGAGAGCAGCATCATGCGGCGGTGCCCGATCCGGTCGGCCAGGACGCCCCCGGCCAGGCCTCCGGTGAACTCGCCGGCGGCCTGGACGAGGAAGAGGGCTCCGGCCGCTGCTCCGCCGAGTCCGCCGACGCGGTGGGCCCACAGGACGATGAACGGCAGCATGATGCCGTTGGCGAGTGCGCCGAGCAGCCGCACCGCGAGGAGGCCGCGGAAGGCGAACGTCGCCTGCCGTGGGGTCATTCCGTCGCGGATCCCGGGCGCCAGGGTGTTCACGTGCGGTCTCCCGGCGTGGCGGCGGGGCGGGTCTCCGCGGGTGCGGCCGGGTCGAGGGTCCGGGCCGGGCCGATGCGGTGGCGTGTGGTGTTCATGAGGGCTTCCTCTGCCGTGAGGGCCGTTGGGCACGGCGTAGCCGCCACCCAATTACGGGTCACTGTGTCTCGAAAGAGGCTAGCACCATTTCGAGGCACGGTGTCTTGTTAAGCTGGTCCCATGCAGAGCACCCCCCCAGAGCACGCTTCACCCGGGCGCCCCCGCAGTGAGGCGGCGCGGGTCGCCGTTCTCCACGCCGTCGACGACCTGCTCGTCGAGCAGGGATACGCGGCGATGACCATGAAGGGCATCGCCGAGCGGGCCGGGGTGGGGCGCCAGACGGTCTACCGGTGGTGGTCCACGAAGGCCGAGATCCTGCTCGAAGCAAGCACCAGTGACGCCGCCCACGAACTGGCCACGGAACCCCGAGCCCGCCCCACGGACGACCTCACCGCATTCCTCGAAGCGCTGACGTGCTTCCTCACCACCTCACCCGCAGGTCTCGCCTACCGGGCCCTGCTGGGCGAAGCGCAGCACGACAGCGCCGTACGCGACCTCGTCCGCACCGCCGACCTCCTCGGCACCGCAGCCCAGGCCGTACTCGCCCGCGTGAGCCCGCACGCCGCCCACATGCCCCCCGCGCCACTGGCCGCGGCCCAGCTCACCGGGCCCGTCCTCGCCGTCATCCTGGAGACCGGCGGCCCGCTGCCACCCGCCCTGCTCGCGGACCACGCCGACGTCCTGGTCCGGGCCTGGACCACAGAACCCGCACCCCGACCCGCTACCGCCGTGCGCCCGGGCACCGCCTGATCCGCAGCGGCTCTCCCCGAATCTCCTCGAAGTGCGGTACGGGGTCCCGGTCTTCCCCGTACGACCCTTCCCCCGCACGCCCCTATCCCCGCACGCCTCAGTCAGGCGCGCCGGCCGCGAGGACCTGCCGCAGGTCCCGTACGGACGCGCGGATGAGCGCCGGCAGATCCGAGCCGCCCGAGGCGTCCGGCTCGGCGATCCAGCGCGCGACGGCGACCTTGAACACGGCCATGCCCGTCTCGGCCGCCAGGCCGGCGGTCGGCGCGGGGACGCCGCGGCCGCGCAGCGCCTCGGCGGTCGCCGCCGCCATCGCGTCGAGCTTGACCAGCTCGCGCTCCCGTAGCTCCGGGTTGGCCGACACGACGGCGTCGCGCCGCCGGACCCGTTCGGGGTTCTCCTGCAGCACGGCGCCCGCGGCTTCGAGGGCCGCGCCCACCGACTCCATCGGGGTCGCGTCGGCGGGTGCCCCCGCGACCGCCCGCACCAGCAGCTCCCGCATCAACTCGGTGCCGTGGAAGAGGACTTCGCGTTTGTCGGCGAAGTGCCGGTAGAAGGTCCGCTCGGTCAGCCCGGCCCGCACGGCGATCTCCGCCGCCGTGGTCCGCTCGAATCCCTGCTCGGCGAAGAGCGCCAGCGCCGCTTCCGCCAGCCGTCCGCGCCCGTTCGGCTCCCATCTGCCCATGCGGTGATCGTACGCGATGACAGTCCCTGACATCACTGCTAGCCTGACGACAGTCACTGACATCACTCTTCCGGAGGTTCTGTCATGCGGGTGTTCGTCACGGGCGCGTCCGGCTGGATCGGCTCCGCCGTCGTCCCCGAACTCATCAAGGCCGGCCACCGGGTCACCGGGCTCGCCCGGTCCGACGCCTCGGCCGTCGCCGTCGCCGCCGCCGGGGCCGAGGTCCTGCGCGGCGACCTCGCCGACCTGGACACCCTGCGCGCCGGGGCCACCGCCGCCGACGCCGTCATCCACCTCGCCTTCGTCCACGACTTCACCGCCTTCGACGCCTCGATCCGCACCGACGCCCGCGCGGCCGAGGCCCTCGGCGAGGCCCTCGAAGGCTCCGGCAAGCCCCTGGTCGTCGCCCACGGGACACCGGCGGCACCCGGGCGGACGGCCACCGAGCACGACCGCAGCGCCCCCGGCTCCCTCGGGGCGGGCCGCGAGGAGAACGCCGCGGCCGTCCTCGCCCTGGCGGAGCGCGGCGTGCGCCCCTCCGTCGTCCGACTGCCCCGCACCGTCCACGGCGACGGCGACCACGGCTTCATCGCCCAGCTGGTCACCACCGCCCGCGCCAAGGGCGTCTCCGGCTACGTCGGCGACGGCTCCCAGCGCTGGCCGGCCGTCCACGTGCGCGACGCCGCCCGCCTGTTCCGCCTGGCCGCCGAGCAGGCCCCGTCGGGCTCGATGCTGCACGCCGTCGGCGACGAGGGCGTACCGACCCGCGACATCGCCGCGGTGATCGGCCGCCACCTCTCCCTCCCGACGGCCGCCGCCCCGGCCGAGGACTTCGGCTTCCTCGGCGGCATCCTCGCCGTCGACCAGCCCGCCTCCAGCACTTTCACCCAGCACCTCCTCGACTGGCACCCCACCGGCCCCGGGCTGCTCGAAGACCTCGAATCGGGCCACTACTTCCGCTGAGCCCTCGGCACGGGCCCGGGCGGTCCCCCGGGACGGGACGGTCCCGTCCCGGGGGACCGACCGGGCTCAGGCGTCCACGCCGTAGTACTGGGCGAGGAAGCCGATCACGTCGGCGGCGTGCGGAAGCAGCTCCGGCAACTCCCGGGCCAGCGTCGCCCGGGTGGCCTCGGCCAGTTCGGGCAGGCCGGTGGCGGCGGACTTCACGTAGGGGTCGAGGCGGCGGACGAGTTCGTAGTTGCTCTCCACATCCAGCTGCCGCATCGCCTTCTCCAGCGGGGGCGCGTCGGCCGGCGGGATGTCGGGCAGGACCCTGCTGACGAAAGTGACCCGGTGCAGCACCCGCCAGCACGGCGGCTTGCGGTCCGCCTGGCGGGCCTGGCGCAGCGCCGCCGCGTTGGGGTCGTTGCCGTTCTCCAGCCAGACCGGGTCGACGACCTTGTGGAAGAAGCTGTCGAAGTGCTCGCTGTCCTCGCCGAGGTAGAAGCTGAGGAAGCGGTAGGCGTCCACCTTGCCGGGCACCTTGACGGGGTTCCCGTCCCGGTCGAAGACCGGGTTGCGGTCGGTGTCGTAGCTCTGGAGGTTGCTGCTGGGGGCGACCTCCACCTCCAGTCCGAAGGAGCGGGTGGCCTCCTTGCCGCGCGCCCGGGTGGCGGTCATCCCGCCGCCGACGGAGGCGTCGAGCTGGGCGCCGATGCCGATGCCAGCGATCTGGAAGGAGGTGCCGATGGAGGTGCCGACCGAGCCGGAGAGCGAGTACGAGCCGGCCGTGGTCTCGCTGACCACGTCGGTGGTCTCGGTGGTCTCGGCGAAGAAGCCGCCGGCGGCCGTCCAGACGTAGGTGTTGACCAGGTCCCGGCGGGAGAAGCCCTGTCCGGTGGCGCTGTCGGCGCTCTCCCGGCCGCGGGCCGGGGCGGCGTCCGCGCCGATCGCGCCGCCGAGCACCCGGCCGGCCTTCTGGGCGAGCGGGTCGGGGGCGTGGGTCTCGGTGGAGACGCTGTCGTAGTAGCTGTGCAGGCGCTGCTGGTCGCGCTGGATGCGGCGCTTGAGCGCGTACGCCTCGCGGGGCTTGAAGTAGCTGTACTCGCCCCGTTCCCGGCCGCCCCGGTAGTCGGGGTCGGCGACCTTGCCGCGTTCGTCGAAGCCGACGGTGCCGTCCAGGGTGCCCTGCTTGGTGTAGCGGGGGTTGATCGGGAACGGGACGACGTTCCAGTCCTTGGGGATGTCGGGGTTGGGCTGGATGCGGTAGGCGACCAGCGCGCCGCTGTGCGCCAGGCGCAGCGCGAAGACGTCGGCGGTCTGCGACTGCACGACGGCGAAGCCGGTGTTGGCCGGCACGTACCTGCGCCCGGCGGTGGGGTTGAGCAGTCGGCCCGGGTCCTCCCAGTGGCCGGTGAGCGAGACCTTGGTGGTCCGGGCGGTGTTCTCGCCCTGGGAGACGGAGGTGTCCTCGGCCCAGCTGTTGGAGAACTCCAGGTTGCCCCGCACGCTCGCCGAGACCCCGCCCTTGGCGATGGACTTGGCGATGCCGAATCCCAGCGGCGCGGTGATCATCCAGACGTCGACGTCCACCTCGTTGGAGAGCGCGAAGCCGAAGGCGGCGTCCACGCTGCGCTCCTTGGCGGAGGACAGCGAGCGGACGACCTGTTCGGCCTCGGTGAGCTTGACCGTGGAGGCGCCCTCGAAGGTGTCGCTGCCCGGGTCGGTCAGGCCCGCGGTGAGGTTCTCCGAGGGGATCGGCGGGGCGCCCTCGACGTAGCCGATCAGCTGGGGGTCGAACTGGACCTGGCTGACCCACTCGCTGACCAGCTCGCCGACCTTGTAGCCGGTGACCAGGTGCCAGCGGCCGTCCTGGAGGTAGCTGTAGGCGCGCTTGAGGACGCCGAAGGCCTCACCGCGCGAGCCGTACTGCATGTCGGCGTACTCGGCGACCGCCGGGGCGGCCGAGACGCTCTGGTGGAACGCGTTGCGCAGGCCGGCCAGGGCGGAGCGGACCTGGGCGGCGTCGTTGGAGACCGGGGCGGTGGAGAGCACGGTGCGCGGGCGGGTGGCCTCCGGGCCGAACTCCAGGTGGTTGCCGCGCAGGCCCTCGTCGCGGACCTGGGCGGTGCCCGCCTCGGTGGAGTCCCGGTCGAACGGCCAGTAGGCGACCAGGTCCTCCTTCTCACCCTTGAGCCGGGTGAACAGGTTGTCCAGCAGCTGTTCGTGGGTGCGGGCGGTGCGCCAGATCCGCACCTCCTCCAGCACGCCTTCGAAGGCCTCGACGGGCTTGCCCCGCTTGAGCACCGCGCCCAGGGTCAGCTGGGCGTCACCGTTCTCGGCGAAGGCGGCGGTGTCGGGCAGGCCCGGCGTGCCGGCCGGGTCGCAGGCCACGGCGACGCCGTTGCGGTACAGCCGGAAGACGCTGCCGCGCGGGTCGGGGTTGCGGACCCAGCGGGCGCCGCGCAGCCGCGCCGGGTGCGAGCCGGTGGCGTCGGCGGCCGTGCTGCCCGCGTTCTCCTCGAAGCGCCAGTGCGCGACCAGGCCGCGGTCCCGGGCGGTGACGGCGCTGCCGAGCCGGGCGGCGTCCCGGGCGGCGCCCCAGATCCGGACCTCGGCGAGCACCCCGGCCAGCTGCTGGACGGTGACGCCCTCGCGGGCCCGGCCGAGCTCCAGCGGCGCGTCGTTGCCGCGCGGCCCGGCCCCCTCGTAGCGGCCGGCACCGATCTCCCGGCCGTCCAGGTGGAAGCGGATGTCCTGCCACTCGCGCACGGCCAGCGACTCGACCAGCTCGACGCTCTGGGTGACCGGCTTGCCGTCAGCGCCGGTCGCGGTGATCTGCCTGGTGCCCTTCTGCTCCTGCATCGAGCGGCCGCCCTTGCGGACCACGGCGATGCGGTGGAACTGCCCGGCCTTCACGCCCTCGGTGGAGGTGAAGCGCACGGCCCGGCCGTCGGGCTCCTCGAAGGCGAACTCCAGCCGCCCGTCCGGCAGGACGGCCAACCGGTACGGCACGCTGCCGCCGACACCGTCGGCGGTGCGGCCCTTGGAGAGCAGCCCCTGGGTCTCGCCGAGGCGGTCGACGCGGGCGAACACCTCCAGCGTCAGGTCGTCGGCGATGTCCAGCGCGTCGTCGTCCGGGACGTCGAGATAGGCGTCGCCGGTCAACTCGACCGCCCAGGACTGCTGGTAGGCCAGGGCGAGGTGGCTCCACTCGCGCAGCGGGAAGGTCTCCCGGCTGACCACGCGGCGGTCGCCGACGTACGCGACGGCCCGGTAGCCGCCGTCCGCGACCGGCGAGCGCGCCGGGACGGGGGTCGGCATGCCGCGCAGTTCGGCGTGCCGGTTGTTCCCGGAGCGATCGGCCAGCACGGCCTGCGCACCGGGTTCCGGTGCCGAGTACGTCCAGTAGCCGAGCAGCCCGGCCTCGCTGCCGCTCAACCGCCGCCCCTGGTCGGCCCGCAGCTCGTCGCCGCCGCGCGCCTTGGACCAGAGCCGCACCTCGTCCAGCCGGACGGAGGCGAACTCACGGGGCCAGCAGGGCACCGCGCCCAGCGAGAACCGGCCCTGCCCTCGGTACGGCGCGTCGGCGGTTCGCCGGGCGATCTCCTGGCCGTCCAGGTAGATCACCTGCTGGCGGGTCTCGCGCTGGAAGACGCAGGCCCAGTGGTGCCACTTGGTGTCGCCGAACACCTGGGCGGTGTCCAGGTCGTCGCCGTAGAAGGCGAAGGTGAAGCGGCCGTTGGAGCGGAAACCGATGTGCAGGCTCTCGCGGTCGCGCCCCTGGTCGCCGCTGTGGCCGAGCACGTAGTGCGACCGGCTGTCGATCGTGGTGCGCTGGGCCCAGAACTCCACCGTGAAGTCGCCGTCCCCGAAGCCGAAGGCGCCGGGCACCACGGCCGCGTCGTCCACGCCGTCGAAGACCAGCCCGGAGGTCGCCCGGGTGCCGAGCAGGCCGAGGCCGTACGGGGTGTCCCCCGCGCTGGCGTGCAGCAGCCGCGCCGGGCCCTCGGCCCGTTCCGGGTTGACCCAGGTCTCCAGGGTGAGGTCGCCCGGGGTCGCCGCCCGGGGCAGTTGCCCGGCGGGCAGGGCCAGGAAGCGGCCCTTGCCGTCGAAGGCGTAGGCCCGGCCCGGCATGTCGGCCCGCCAGCGCCCGCCGTGGCCGCGCGCCAGGCCGTCCGCACTGCCCAGGGGCAGTTCAGCCAGGCCCCCGGGGTCGACGGTGATCAGCCGGGAGCCCTCGGCGAGGGTGCTGCCGGGCTGCGAGGACTCGGACCAGCGGTGGTCGTAGCGCACCCGCTGCACGCTCATCCCGGGCTTCAACAGGGCCGGCTCCGCACCCGCGCCGAGGCGCAGCGACTTCGACCCGGCGGGGTGGCTGCCCTCGAAGCGGAAGCCGTGGCCGCCGACGGTCACGAAGCCGGGGCCGGCCAGCGGGGCGAGGGTGCCCTCGGTGAACTGCACCACGTCGCCGTCGATCCGCAGGACCGAGCCGATCGTGACGGGCTGCTCGGCCGCGCCGTTGACCACGGCGGCGAAGTCCTCGGCCCGGCGGGGCAGGTGCGACCACTTCTCGGTCTGCCCGCCGTGCCGGATGGTGAGGGTGACCTGCGTCGGGCCGTCCCCGGCCTCGACGGTGATCCCCGTCCCGGTGAGGTCGGTGCCCGCGTCCCGGGCCGTGAAGGAGACCGTCCGCGCGCCGGCGGCCAGCTGCCGGGAGGAGCGCAGCACCTGGCTGTCGTAGTAGGCGGCGAAGAACTGGCCGTTGGAGCCCCGGAAGTAGAGCACGACGTTGCCGGTGGCGCTGTCCAGCAGGAAGGGGCGGTCGGCGGCGCGGGCGAAGCCCAGCAGCGCGCCGGAGCCGCTCAGGCCGGTGCGGTCGACGGTGAGCTGCGGCACCGGCAGGGCGATGTCGTCGGAGCCGCGCACCCCGCCGGTGAGCCGGCCCAGCTCCTCCCGCTTGGCGGCGAGCCCGGCCTGCTGGGCGGCCAGGTCGCGGCGCAGCTGGGCGAGCCGGTCCTGCTTGGTGCCGAGGAGCTCCAGGCGCTGGGTGAGCTCGGAGATCTGCCGGTTCAGCCGGTCGGTGGCGGGGTTGGTCCGCAGCGAGTTGTCGATTCGCTCCAGGATCAGGATGCTCTCGCCGGAGGCGTTCGCCGCCTGGTACTCGTACTGGACCACGCGGTCGCCCTGGCTGTCCCGGGCGGTGATCGGCTTGCGGCTGCCCCGCACCACCAGGCTGTAGCCGTTGAAGGTGTCGAGGGCGAAGTGGGTGAAGTCGTTGTCGGCCTCGCGGCGGTACTGGATGAGGCGGGCGTCGTTGCCGGTGTCGCGGCCCGCCACGTTCATGTCGAGGCCGGAGTTGGCGTTCCGGACGAAGTAGCAGGGGAAGCCGTTGAGCGTGGTGCCGGTCTGTTCGAAGGTCCAGAGCGTGGACGCGGCCTTCCGGTCGGCGGTGCGCACGACCGTGGCGGCGCCGTCCTTGCTGTCGCCCTCCACCGCGAGGTACTGGTCCTTGCCGTCCTTCTGCAGCTTGAACCGCAGCCGGTAGCGCCAGTAGGTGGGATCGTTCTCCAGCGCGGTGCGCGCCTCGGCGCGTTGGCGCTCGACCTCCGGGATCTCGGCGGTCTCCAGCTGGAGTCGGGTGATCTCGGCCTCGGTGGCGGCGACGTCCCGGGTCAGCTTCGCCACCTGGGCGTCCACCTCCCCGGCCGCGTCCACCGTCCCGCTGGACTCCGGCGCGGCCAGCACCGGCAGCGCCAGCTCCTCCGGCACCTGGGCCAGCCTGCCGTCCCGGCCCACGCCGAGGTCCACGGTGGCGACGTAGGCCTCGTCGGTGGCCCGGCCGGTCACCGGGTCGGGCCCGCCGGTGGTGCAGGCGAGCAGCACCCTGGCCTGGCGCTTGACCGGCTTGGACGCCTGGTCGTAGCCGGCGGGCGCGGCCTCCTGCTGGTGGTGCAGCAGCGCGGACAGGCCGGAGACCACCCGGCGCCCGGTGAAGGCGAAGCTGCTGCGGCTCACCCCGGAGTCCTCGCCGACGGGGGCGTCCGAGGTGACCCAGGCGGGGCCGCCGCTCAACGCGGCGTGCCGGGCGTGGTCGGTCTGGTCGTGCAGGGTGGTGCCGGAGCCCTCGTCGAAGCGGTAGTGGACGGCGAGCCCGGGTTCGTTGCCGATCAGCCGGCGGCCGCGGTCGGCGGCGATCTCCGCGCCGCCGCGCGGGCGCAGCCAGATCCGGACCTCGTCCAGCTCTCCGCGCCCGTACGAGCCGATGGCGCGTCCCAGGGTGAGTCCGCCGAGGCCGGCGTACGGCATGTCCGTGGTGCGGCGGCCGAGTTCGACGCCGTCGCGGTAGACGATCTGCTCGCGGGTGGCCCGGGTGAAGACGCAGGCCCAGTGGTGCCAGTCGGTGTCCGTGATGCGCTGCGCGATGTTCAGGTCGTCGCCGTAGAAGGCGAAGGTGAAGGTGTCGTCGCTGCGGAAGCCGATGTGCAGGGTGCGCAGCCGGACGCCCTTGGCGGCGCCGTGGCCGATCAGGAAGTCCTCGCGGCCGCCGGTGGCGGTGCGCCGGGCCCAGAACTCCACCGTGAAGTCGGAGTCGGCCAGGTCGAGGGCACTGCTCGGCAGTTCGGCCAGGTCGTCGACGCCGTCGAAGCGCAGCGCCGTCCCCGCCCGGCCGCCCCCGTCCTCGGCGGGGACCAGCGGACGGCCGGTGAACGGGCAGGTGCCGGGCGCACTCTCGTAGACGGCGTTCCGGTGGCGCGGGTCGGGGCTGGTCCAGGCCTGGGTGCCCCGGGTGTCGAAGAGGCCGTCCCGGCTGCGTTGGATGCTGAAGGCGTCGATCCGGCCGGTGGCGTCGTTGTGGGCGAAGACCTGCCAGCGCTCCCGGCCGTGCACGGCGGTGGGTACCAGCAGGGCGGCGAAGCGGCCCTCGGAGAGGTTGCGGACGAAGGACAGCTCCTGGGTCGGCTCGACGAACGGCCGCCCCTCCATGTCCTGGGTGCCGAGGCTGTCCTTGGCGGAGTCCGGGCGGTCCTTGTGCCGGCTCCGGCGGTAGCGGACCTCCAGCACCGGCTTCAACTCGCCGCCGGCCAGCACGAAGCGGTCGCACAACAGGGTCGCGTCGACCACCGCGACCTTGCGCCCGCCCTCCGTGGCCAGGTAGTCCGTGCGGGCGGGGTCGCCGGAGGAGCCGGTGCCGTCGGCGAGCCGGAACACCGCGTCCGGGTGGTCGGCCCGCACCGACTGGCGCAGCACGTAGACGTGGGTGCCGTCGGAGACGACGTGGAAGGGGGCGGCGGCGCCGAGCCGGGCGGTGCTGGACAGGAACCGGTCCAGCTCCTGCTCCTCCAGCCGCTCCGCCGCGTCCGCCTCCACCCGGCCTCCGCGCTTGACCACCGGCATCCGCACCGAGCCCGCCACCGCGTAGCCGACCCGGGCCACCTCGGCCGGGAAGCGCAGCGTCAGCGGGTCCTCCGACCAGTAGGCCGCGTCGGCCTCGCCCTTCGCCTCGTCGTGCCGGGACAGGTCCAGGACGCTGTAGACGAGGCGCCGTTGCTCGTCCATCGCGAACGCGACCGTGCTCCCCTGGTGCCGCACCGTCGTCGTGTGCACGTAGGCCCGGTCGCCGTAGACCTTCGCCAAGTGCTGCTGCTCCGCCAAGCCGCCACCTCACGTCCGGTGGCCGTAGGGCTACCGACGGCCACGCGATCACCACAGAACGCGTCCACGCTTTCACTGAATGTGACGGTCGATCAAGTCACTTTCCCGCCGCCGCACCCCGGCGATCCGGCCACCCGCCGACCCCCACACCCGCGGCACCGTCCGTCCGCGCCGTCCGCGCCGCCCGCGAACGCGCCCCGCTCGGGCCGGGCACCTTCGGCGGCGCTGCCGGGCAACACGCGGTGCGCTCAGCGGCAACCGGCCCGGCGCGACCGGCCCTAGCGTGTCGTGCACCGCAGCCGCACCGACCGTCGGCTGCCCGCTGCACGCTGCACGCTGCACGCAAGAGAAAGTGAGCACCGCCCATGCCGTTCATCACCGTCGGCCAGGAGAACTCCGCACCCGTCGAGCTGTACTACGAGGACCACGGTTCCGGGCAGCCGGTCGTCCTCATCCACGGGTTCCCGCTCGACGGGCACTCCTGGGAGCGGCAGAGCGCCGCGCTGCTCGCCGCCGGCCACCGGGTGATCACCTACGACCGCCGGGGCTTCGGCCGGTCCTCGCAGCCCACGACCGGCTACGACTACGACACCTTCGCCGCCGACCTCAAGACCGTGCTGGACACCCTCGACCTGCGCGAGGTCGTCCTGGTCGGCTTCTCGATGGGCACCGGCGAGGTCGCCCGCTACGTGTCCGCGTACGGTTCCGCGCGCATCGCCAAGGTCGCGTTCCTGGGCTCGCTGGAGCCCTGCCTGCTCAAGACCGCCGACAACCCGGACGGCGCCGCCCCGCAGGAGTTCTTCGACGGCATCGTCGCGGCCGTGAAGGCCGACCGCTACGCCTACTTCACCGCCTTCTTCCGCGACTTCTACAACCTGGACGAGAACCTCGGGACCCGGATCAGCGAGGAGGCCGTCCGCAACAGCTGGAACACCGCGGCCGCCAGCGGCTCCCACGCCTCCGCCGCCGCGCCGTCCACCTGGTACACCGACTTCCGCGCGGACATCCCGCGCATCGACGTGCCGGCCCTGATCGTGCACGGCACCGCCGACCGCATCCTGCCGATCGACAGCACCGGCCGGCCGTTCCACCGCGCCCTGCCCTCCGCCGAGTACGTGGAGATCGAGGGTGCTCCGCACGGCCTGCTGTGGACCCACGCCGAGGAGGTCAACGAGGCACTGCTGGCCTTCCTCGCGAAGTGACCGCACGGCCGGTCCCGGCCCCGGGCCCCGGCCCCTCCCCGTCCCACCGGACGGCAGAGGGGCCGGGGCCCCGGCCGTTCCGGGGCCCGTACGGAACCGTTCCAGGGACAGCGGTGCGCGGACGGAACGGAGGCGGTGCACTCTGCGCAAACTCCTTGCCCTGCAACGGATCTAACGTTCTGTCACGTGATCGGGCACGCCGGGCCAACGCCCGCCCCGCCCGGCCGCCGCCCTCCGCCGCCCACCCCCGGGCGGCCACCCCAACCCCTGTGACAGGAGGCCTCCGAGGTGCCTGCAATGCCGGTCGGCGGGCTGACGCCCCGCTCCGTCGAGGACGCCGCCGACGTCGTCGTCCGCAACGCCAGGATCCACACCGGCGACGCCCGCCGCCCCCGGGCCGGCGCCCTCGCCGTCCGCGACGGCGTGATCACCGTCGTCGGGGAGGACGCGGACGTCGCCCCGGTCATCGGCCCGTCCACCACCGTGGTCGACGCGCTCGGCCGACGCGTGGTGCCCGGCCTCAACGACGCGCACCTGCACGTGATCCGGGGCGGCCTCAACTACGTGCTGGAGCTGCGCTGGGACGGCGTGCGGTCGCTGCGCCAGGCGCTCGCGATGCTCCGGGAGCAGGCCGCCCGCACCCCGAAGGGGCAGTGGGTGCGCGTCGTGGGCGGCTGGTCCGCCGAGCAGTTCGCCGAGCGGCGGCTGCCGACCCCCGCCGAGCTGAACGAGGCCGCGCCGGACACCCCGGTGTTCGTGCTCCACCTCTACCAGTCCGCGGTCCTCAACCGCGCCGCGCTCAAGGCCGCCGGCTTCACCGCGCGCACCCCGGACCCGAAGGGCGGCCAGATCGTCCGGGGTCGCGGCGGCGAGCCCAACGGCATGCTGCTGGCCGCCCCGAGCGCCCTGATCCTCTA
The DNA here is from genome assembly GCF_042266305.1 of Kitasatospora sp. NPDC056076. NCBI lineage: Bacteria > Bacillati > Actinomycetota > Actinomycetes > Kitasatosporales > Streptomycetaceae > Kitasatospora > Kitasatospora sp. NPDC056076. The sequence goes on along the minus strand of NZ_JBHJWG010000005.1, from coordinate 108,550 downwards.
CTCGACGCTCGCCAAGGCCCCGGCCCTGGAGGGCGAGGACCGCCGCACCTCCACCCGGCACTTCCTGCGCGAGCTGAACCGCTTCGGGCTGACCTCCGCGATCGACGCCGCCGGCGGCTTCCAGAACTTCCCCGAGAACTACGGCACGGTGACCGAACTCGCCCGGGACGGACAGCTCTCGCTGCGGATCGCCTACCACCTGTTCCCGCAGACCGCCGGCCAGGAGCTCGACGACCTCACCCGCTGGATCGGGACCGTCCGGCCCGGGGACGGCGACGCGTGGCTGCGGCTGAACGGCGCCGGCGAGAACCTCACCTGGGCCGCCGCCGACTTCGAGAACTTCGCCGAGCCGCGACCGGAACTCGGCGACTACGAGGGCGAGTTCGAGCAGGCCGTCCGGCTGCTCATGGAACACGGCTGGGGCTTCCGGCTGCACGCGACCTACGACGAGACGATCCGGCGCGACCTCGCGGTCTTCGAGAAGCTCGCCGCGGAGGGACTGTTCCCCGCCGGCAACCGGTGGCTCTTCGACCACGCGGAGACCGTCTCCCCGGACAGCCTCGACCGGATCGCGGCGCTCGGCGGCTCGCTGTCCGTCCAGAACCGGCTCTCCTTCCAGGGCGAGGTGTTCGAGCGCCGCTACGGCCCCGGCGCCGCCGCCGAGGCCCCGCCGATCCGCGCGATGCTGGACCGCGGCCTGACCGTGGCCGCCGGGACGGACGCCACCCGGGTCTCCTCGTACAACCCGTGGGTCGCCCTGCACTGGCTGGTCTCCGGCCGCACGGTCGGCGGCCGGGCGCTGCGGCCCGCGCAGAACCGGGTCGACCGCGCGACCGCACTCGCGATGTACACCACGGCGGGCGCCGCGCTCACCGGCGAGCAGGACGTCAAGGGCGTGCTGCGGCCCGGCTGTTACGGCGACCTGGCGGTCCTGACCGACGACTACTTCACCGTGCCCGAGCAGGACATCCCGCACATCGAGTCCGTGCTGACCGTCGTCGGCGGCCGGATCGTCCACGCCGCGGCCGAGTACGAGGGCCTGGACGAGGAACTCCCGCCGGTCAGCCCGGCCTGGAGCCCGGTGGCCCGCTTCGGCGGCTACCAGGCCTCCGGCGCGGGCGCCCGCCAGGCGGAGCTGCTCGGACAGGTCGTCGCCGAGTCGGAGCTGCACCGCCACTGGCGCGTCGAACGCGGCCTGGCGGCCGAACGGCAGCAGCCCTTCGACCCCTGCTTCGTGCTCTGACCGCACCGCTCCCCCGAACCTCCGCCACGGACCACCGTGCGCAGGACCTCCCGAAACGCGCCGGACTCCTCCGGCCCGCACCGAAAGGACCACCACCATGGTCGACCTGACCCAGGTCAGCGCCACCCCGAGCCCCGACCTGCTGACCCCTGACAACGCCGTCGTGCTGTTCGTGGACCACCAGCCGCAGATGTTCTTCGGCACCGGCAGCGGCGACCGCACCGCGATCATCAACGCCACCGTCGGCCTCGCCAAGGCCGCCCGGGCCTTCGACGTCCCGGCCGTGCTCACCACCGTCGCCGCCGAGTCCTTCTCCGGTCCGCTGCTGCCGCAGCTGGGCGCGGTCTTCCCGGAGGCGAAGATCCTCGACCGCACCTCGATGAACGCCTGGGAGGACGAGGCGGTCGTCGAGGCGGTCAAGGCCACCGGGCGCGGCAAGGTCGTGATAGCCGGCCTGTGGACCGAGGTCTGCCTGGTCCTGCCCGTGCTGTCGATGATCGAGCAGGGCTACGAGGTCTACGTCGTCACCGACGCCTCCGGCGGCGTCTCCCCCGAGGCCCACGAGCACGCGATCCAGCGGATGACCCAGGCCGGCGCCGTGCCGGTCACCTGGGTGCAGGTGCTGCTGGAGCTCCAGCGCGACTGGGCCCGGACGGAGACCTACGGCGCCGTCATGGAGATCGTCAAGGAGCACGCCGGCGCCTACGGCCTCGGGGTCGTCTACGCCCAGGCCGTCATCGGCGAGCACGCCGCCGGCTGACCCCACCTCGGGGACACCGGAACACAACGACCAGGAACACAGGGACCAGGAACAGGACATGACGGATACCGGACTGCTGATCCTCCGCGTGGTGGTGGGCCTGCTCATCGCCGGCCACGGGGTACAGAAGGTGAGCCACCGCCTGGGCGGCAACGGCCTGGCGGGCGGGACGGAGGAGTTCCGGCACGACGGCTTCGCCGGCGGGCGGCTGACCGCGCTCGCCGCGGGCGCCGGGCAGATCGGTTCGGGCCTGTTCCTGGCCCTGGGCGCGCTCACCCCGCTGGCGGCCATGGTCGCCATGGGCGTGATGACGGTGGCGATCACCGTCAAGCGGCCGCACGGACTCTGGGTGCAGGACGACGGCTACGAGTACCCGCTGGTGCTGGTCGTCGTCGCCGGGTCGCTCGCCCTCACCGGGCCGGGCCGGTGGTCCGCCGACCACGCGGTCGGCCTCACCGCCTGGCCGCTGTGGCTGTCGCTCGCATGCCTCCTCCTCGGCCCGGCCAGCGGGCTGCTCACCCGGGCCGTCCTGCACCGCCCGCCGACGGCGGAGGGGGTGACGGCCGGTGCGCGAACTGCTGGCTGACGTCCGCCGGACGCTCGCCCCGCCCCGCACGGACCGGCACGGGCCGCTGCCCCCGCTGATGCTGCTGCTGACCATGGCCACCGGCGTGGTCGACGCCGTCAGCTACCTCGGCCTCGGGCACGTCTTCGTGGCGAACATGACCGGCAACGTGGTCTTCCTGGGGTTCTCGCTCGCGGGCGCCCCGGGGCTGTCCGCCCCCGCCTCGCTGGTCTCGCTGGCCGCCTTCCTGACCGGCGCGCTCGCCGGCGGGCGGCTCGGCAGCCGCCTGGCGGGCCACCGCGGGCAGCTGCTGGCCCGGGCCGCCGGAGTCCAGACGGTGCTGACGGCCGCCGCCGCCGTCACCGCAGCCCTGGCCGACGGCGGCGCGGGCGACGAAAAGAACTACGCGCTGATCGTCCTGCTCGGCCTCGGCATGGGCCTGCAGAACGCCGTGGCCAGGCGCCTGGGCGTGCCCGACCTGACCACCACCGTGCTGACCCTCACCCTGACCGGCCTCGCCGCCGACTCGGCCCCGGCCGGGGGCACCGCCCCGCGCCCGGGGCGGCGGATCCTCTCCGCCCTCGCGATGCTGCTCGGCGGCCTCGCCGGCGCGGCCCTGGTCCTGCACGGGCGGCCCGCCACGGCCCTCGCCCTGGCCGCCCTCCTGCTGCTGGCCACCGCGCTGACCGCTCACCGGGTCTCCGCCCCGGACGCCCACTGGGCACCGCCGACGGCCTGACCCCGACACGCCCCGACACACCCCGACCGGAAGGATCCTCCCCATGATGAAGGGCTTCGCCCGCCGGCTGGTCCCGCTGGCGGCGGCGATCGCCGCGCTGACCGCCGTTCCCACCGCCTCGGCGGCCTACGGCGACACGGCTCGCGCACCCGGCACGCACCGGCAGTTCGCCGTCGGCCCGCAGTACGACTCCACCCACGTCTACGTCGAACCGGGCACCGAGCAGGCCTTCGTGGCCAGTTGGGTCGCCACCTTCGGCGGCACCACGATCGGCCCCAACGCCACCCAGGTGACGCCGACCCCCAGCCGTACGCTCTCGGAGCTGGTGCTCTCCCCCGTCGGCACGCTCTCGGTGTTCGACTACACCACGCCCGTCCCGTACCCGTTCGGCACCGAGCGGACCGGCTGGCTGGTCACCGACCTCGACCGGGCCGTCGCCGCCGCGCGGTCGGAGGGGGCCTCGGTGACGGTCGCCCCGTTCGCCGACCCGATCGGCCGGGACGCCGTCGTCCAGTTCCCCGGCGGCATCAGCGCCCAGCTCTACGTGCACACCACCCCGCCGTCCTACCCGGACCTGGCGAGCGTGCCGGAGAACCGGCTCTACCTGTCCCCCGACGCGGTCGGCTCCTTCCTGCACAGCTACCTCGCCTTCACCGGCGGCCGGATCACCTCCGACGACCGACGGGCCGACGGCGCCGCGATCGGACTGCCCGGGACGACGTACCGGCTGCTGCGCCTCACCTCCGGCTTCGGCACCACCACGGTCACCGTGACGGACGGCCACCTGCCGCACCCGTTCGGCCGCGAGCTGACCGGCTACGGCGTGCCCGACCTCGGCGCCACCCTGGACCGGGCGAAGGCGGCCGGCGCCACGGTGCTGTGGGGGCCGGTCACGGCAGGCGGCCGGGACAGCGCGATGGTGCGGTTCCCGGGCGGCTACCTCGCGGAGGTCCACACCGCCCGGTGACCCGCCTCCCGGTGACCGGCCCACCCCGGCGGGGTGGGCCGGTTCCGCGGCGTCCGCCGTCCTGCGGCGGGCGGCAGCCGGCGGGCGGCGGGCGGCGGGCGGCGGGCGGCGGGCGGCGGGCGGCCCAGCCGCTCAGCCGCTCAGCCGCTGCCGAGGGCGTGCGCGAGCGCGGCCCGCGAGGTGATGCCGAGCTTCGGGAAGATCTTGTAGAGGTGCGCTCCCACCGTGCGGGGCGACAGCTGGAGCTGCTGCCCGATCTCCCGGTTGGTCAGGCCGGTCGCGGCCAGCCGGGCGATCCTCAGCTCCTGGCCGGTGAGGCCGCCGGGCTCCGCGGCCGGGCCGCCCGGCGGCAGCGCCACCTGGTCTCCCGCGGCCCGGAGCTCCTCCTCGCAGTACCGCGTCCACGGGTCGGCCCGGAGGCGCCGGAACACGTGCTGCGCCACCCGCAGCACCCCCCGGGCCCCGGCCCGGTGGCGCCGCCGGAGCCACGAACCGTGGGCGAGCCGCAGCCGGGCGAGCTCGAACGCCCAACGCTCCGCCCCCGGCACGGCGTACGCGGCCCGGTAGGCCTCCTCGGCCTCGTCGTCCTCGGCGGCCAGCGCGACCGCGGCCGCGAACAGGAAGGCGTGCCGGTCGGAGATCTCCGCGGAGCGGGCCGCGCGCGCCGCCGCCAGGTGGGCCCGGGCCTCGTCCCGCCGTCCGGTGTGCACGGCCGCCGTCACCAGGTCAAGGACCAGCGCGTGGTACCAGGGCGGGCCCGCGGGCAGCAGTCCGGGCGGAGTGAGCCCGCAGAAGTGCCCGTACGCCTCCTCGTAGCGCCGGTAGGCGAGCGCGGCCAGCCCGCGCAGGTGGGTCAGCCGGTCGAGGACGTACCGCAGCCGGGCCCGGGTGGCGACGGGCCGGACGACCTCGTCGACCGCCCTCAGCCCGGCCTCGTCGCCGCGCCCGGCCAGGAAGTGGGCGTGGTACTGGCGGAACATCAACGCATTGGTGTGGTAGCCCAGTTCGTCCGCGATCTCGGCCTCGCGCAGGCTGACGGCGGCCTGGTCCCAGTGCCCGAGCAGATAGTCCTGGTGGGCCTTGGCCTTCGCCACCGAGCCCTGGGTGGCGTAGCCGTGCAGCCCGGCGACGCGCTGCCAGAGGTCGCTCTCGGGGCAGTCGAGCGCCGACGCCGTCCACAGCACGAGCCAGGCGGCACCGGCCTCCTGTTCCTCCGTCATGGCCTCGGCCGCCCGCCGCAGGGCGGCGGCCGCGTCCGGCCCCGGGTCGGTCCAGGCCCGCAGGCAGAGCCGCCCCACCTCCGGGACGCCGTCCCGGTGCCGTTCCAGGGCCCGCCAGATCCGGGGGTCGTCGGTGTAGCCGGCGGCCAGCAGCAGCTTGAAGAAGACCTGCTCCGTGAGGCCCCCGAAGGTGTCGGCGCCCGGCTCGGTCAACGCGTCGAGGGCCGCGGGCAGCAGCGTGGCGGAGGACTCGAAGTCGACGTGGTGGCTCTGGTCGGCGTAGACCACCGCGTACCCGAACAGCGGGGCGACGTCCGGGGGCACCGTACTGGTCCGCAGCTCCTCCACCAGGGCCGCGGCGTGCCGCAGTTGGCCACCGCGGGCCGCCATCACCGCGGCCCAGGTGAGCCGGCGGGCGCGGTCGCAGGAGCCGGGGCTGAGGCCGGCGCCGCGTTCGAGCAGGAGCGCGCCCTCCGCGTCGCCCCCGCGCCCGGCCAGCTCGCGTCCGGCCCGTTCCAGGCGGCGTGCCAGGTCCTCGTCCGGGAGCCAGGCGGCCGAGGCCTCGTGGCTCAGCCGCCGGGGGTCGTCGGGCGCGAGCACCGCGGCGAGGGTGCGGTGGGCCGCCCGGCGCTCGGCGTCCGAGGCCGCCGAGACCACCGCGGCGCGCACCAGGGGGTGCCGGAAGGCCAGTTGCCCGGCCTCGTCGAGCCGGGCCAGACCGTCCGCCTCGATCCGCGCCAGGGTCTCCCGCGCGCCGTCGTCCGCGACCGCGCGCAGCCACGCGGCCCCGCCGAACTCCGGTCCGGTGGCCAGCGCGCCCAGCAGCAGCAGGCGTCCGACCTCCGGCGTCATCGTCTCCAGCCGGTCCGTGAACAGCCGTTCCAGCTTCCGCCCCAGCGGCAGCGGTTCCGGCAGCGGCGCGAGCCCCCGCTGCTGTGCGGACGCCAGCTGGCGCGGCAGTTCCACCAGCGCCAGCGCGTTGCCGGCCGCCTCCGTCAGGACCCGCTCCCGGGTGGTCGCCGCGAGGCCGGGGTGGTGGGCGCCCAGCAGCAGCACCGCGTCGTCCCGGGGCAGCGCCCGGACGTCGAGGACCTCCGCCGACCAGTTCCGGGCGGACGGGCCGTCCGGCCGCCCGGCCCCGACGATCACCAACGGCAGGTCGGCGCTGCGCCGGTGCAGGAACGCGAAGACCGTCGCGCTCGACGAGTCGATCCAGTGCAGGTCGTCCAGGACGAGCAGTACCGGGGCCGTCCGCACCGCCTCGTCGAGCAGCGTGAGCGCGGCGGCACCGACGGCGAATCCGGTCGGCGTGCCGGACCGGACTCCCAACGCGCTCTCCAGCGCCTCGCGCTGGTGCGCCGAGAGGGCGCCGGACCGCCGCAGCAGCGGCCAGAACACCTGGTGGAGCGCGCCGAAGGCGAGGTCCGTCTCGGCCTCCGCTCCGACCGCCCGCAGCACGGTGAACCCGCGCTCGCGCGCCGCCCGCTCGACCCAGCCGAGCAGCGTGCTCTTGCCGACCCCCGCCTCGCCCCGCAGCAGCACCGTGGAACCGCTCCGGCCGTCGACGGCCTGCACCAGGGCAGCGGTGAGCACCTCCGTCTCCCGTTGCCGCCCGATCAGTGCCCCGCCCGGCCCGCCGTCCGCCACTCCCGCCCCCTCAGGTCCGCCCGACCCCGTCCGGCGAGCACCCGATGCTACAACCTGTCAGGCCCCCGCAACCGAATCCTCCCTGGTCAGAGCCATGAACGAGCGAGACCCCACCGCCGCTCCGCCCACAAACGGACGCCGCACCCCTCGGCTCGCCGGTTCGCGTCGGCTCGGGCTCTCGTCGGGCGAGGACGGGGGTCACCCGGTGGCCGCGGGGCGGTGCGGCGGCCGTCGACTTTCGGTTATCCCGCGCGACGTCACCGTTCTCCTGAGCAGTGGGACCGAATCCCCTCGGTCCCGGACGGCGTCCGTTCCGACCCGCCAGCAACCGGAAGGGCCTGCCCATGACCGCTCCGCCCCCTCGCCCCTTCTCCCGGGGCTGGCTGCTCGCCTCCTGCGTGCCCGTGCTGCTCCTGCTCGGGATGGCCGCGTCCGCCCCGTCCGCCACCCCCGCTCCCCCGCCGGTCGCGGCGGCGGCCACCTCCCCGGTGCTCGCCCGCGGTCTCGCCGCCGAGCAGGACGGTTACCGGCTCTCCACCGCGACCTGCGGCGTGCCCGCCGGGCGACCGACGGCCTTCCGGTTCACCGTCACCGGCCCGGGCGGCGCCCCGGTCACCGACTTCGCCGTCCACCAGACCAAGAAGCTGCACTTCTACGCGATCCGCAGCGACCTCACCGGCTTCCAGCACCTGCACCCGGAGATGGCCGAGGACGGCACCTGGACCGCCGACCTGGCGGCCCTCACCCCGGGCAGCTGGCGGCTGTACGCCGACTTCATCCCGAACACCGGCGCCCACGCCGCCGAACTCGTCCTCAGCCGCACCGTCACGGTGCCCGGCACAGCCGTCCCGCTGCCCCTGCCCGCCCCGAGCGACTCCACCACGGTCGACGGCTACACCGTCTCCCTGCACGCCCGACCGATGTCCGGCGCACACCAGTTGACGGCGACCATCAGCCGGGACGGCCGACCGGTCACCGACCTCCAGCCGTACTTGGACGCCTACGCCCACCTCAGCGCCTTCCACGAGGCCGACCAGGCGCTGGCCCACCTCCACCCGGCCGACGCGGTCAACGGCGACCACGGCGGGCCGACGCTCACGTTCCACGCCCTGCTCCCCGAACCGGGCAACTGGCGGGTCTTCCTCCAGTTCCAGACGGCCGGGCAGCTGCACACCGCCCAGCTCACCCTGCACATCGACTGAGACCCCGGCCCCACACGTGGGTGGCCACGAGGTGCCGATCTCCTGGGCTTCGCGGGACCGCCCGCTCAGGCGCCCGCGGCGGGGTGCTGGTCGGCCGGACCGCCGCCGCCGAGCTGCCAGTCGCGGGGCGTCATGCCGTACGCGGCGCGGAAGGCGCGGCTGAAATGGCTGGAGTTGGCGAAGCCCCAGCGCCTCGCGACGCCCGCCACGCCCAACTCCCCGGCCATCGGGCGCAGCAGGTCCCGGCGGCAGCGCTCCAGCCGCTGGGTCCGGATCCACCCGCCGACCGTGACCCCCTCGGGCTGGAACAGTTTGTGGAGGAAGCGGACCGACATGAAGTTCGCCGCCGCAATCCCGGCCGGTGACAGGTCCGGGTCGTAGAGGTTCCGTACGATGTGGGCCTTGACGCGCTCCAGTGAGGCCGCGTTGCGCGGAGTCCGCGCCCGGCCGCGCCCGAGCCGCTCGTCGACGAGCTGGGCCACCAGGTCGAGCGCGGTGGCCGCCGCCCGGCGGCCGGCGGCTTCCTCCAACCCACCTGCCTCGCGCGCCATTTGGGCGAGATAGGTCGCCACCAGCGCGGCGATGCCCTCGCTGCCGGTGAAGGCCGTCGCGGTCAGTGCCCGCAGGTCCCGCTCCGGCACGTCCAGGTCGGCGCGGGGGAACTGGAAGGAGGTGAAGGCGAATCCGCCGTCGAGCTTCTTGCGGAACAGGTGGGACGAATCGGTGAGGGAGAACTCGCCCGGCCTGATCAGCGCCTCCCGGCCGTCCTGCTCCTTGATCGCGCTGCCCCGCTCCTGGAGGCTGACGATGAGTGACCGCCGGTCGTCCTTGGCGATCAGGTGCCTGCCGCGCGACACCACCTGCGGCCCCGCCTGGACGCGGGAGATCCGCACCGGGCCGAGCTGGCGGCTGACGATCGTTCCGGGTGACGGCTCCTCCTCCAGCAGGTTCACCGCCATCGGCACGAAGGCACGGGACACCGCCTCGTGCCAGCACTCCGCGCGGTCGGCGGCGGACAGGGACGTGGTGGAGAGTTCGGTGGGCACGGGGTTCCTCCCGGATCGATCGGCCGTCGGAGCCGACAGTGCTGGCCCCGTCTCGCGGCCGAACTCGCGGCGGGGCGGTCCGGGCGGCCCGGCGGCGGACGCCGACGTTAGCCGCCGCAACACGGCGTGGTGCGCTCTGCGCGTATCCCCTGTTGACTCTCCGCGCATCACCGCCCCGGCGTCGCACCGGCCTCACCAGGAGCACCGGCCTCAGGAACGGCGGTGCAACGCCACGTGCACGGTGTCGACGGCTTGGATCAGCGCGGCCCTGGCGGTGCCGGTGGGATGGCGCCCGTCGAGGAGGAGGAAGCCGTGCACGGCCCCCTGGTAGCGCGTCGCCACCACCGGGACGCCCGCCGAACGGAGCCTGGCCGCGTAGGCCTCGCCCTCGTCCCGCAGCACGTCGGCCTCGGCGGTGACCACGAGCGCCGGGGGAAGCCCGGCGAGCTGGTCCAGGGTGGCCCGCAGCGGCGCGGCCGTGGCCTCCCGCCGTCGGTCCACCTCGGGCAGGTAGTCGTCCCAGAACCGGCGCATGTGGTCACGGTGCAGGAAGTACCCCGTCGCGAACCGGCGGTAGGACGGGGTGTCGAAGTCCGCGGCGGTCACCGGGCACAGCAGTACCTGGTGCACCAGCCGTACGTCCCCGCGCTGCCGGGCGAGCAGCGTCAGCGCCGCCACCAGGTTGCCCCCCGCGGAGTCGCCGACGGCGGCGATCCGGTCTCCCGCCAGGCCGGCCTCACGGCCGTGCGCGTGGATCCAACGGGCCACGGCGTAGCACTGCTCGACGGCCACCGGGTAACGGGCCCCGGGTGCCCGGGCGTAGTCCACGTACACCACGGCGGCGTCGGTTCCCAGCGCGAACTCCCGGATCAGCCGGCCGTAGACGGCGGCGTCGCCGAGCGCCCAGCCGAGGCCGGGCAGGAACAGCACGACGGGGCTCGGCTCGGGGGCACCGACGGGTCTGGTCACCTGGACGTGCACCCGCCCGGTGGGTCCGCAGGGCAGGGCGAGCCATTCCGTGGTGGTGCCGTACGGATCGTCCGGGTCCCCGCCCGTCGCCTCCCCGCCGGCTGCCTTCCCGCCGGGCGGCGCGCCGACGTCCCGCGCCTCGTCCGGGGCCAGGAGGGAGAGGTCCGGGAGCTCCGTCGCCGCCTGTCCGGCGGAGGTGTCCAGGAACTCCTGGAGCGCCCGGTCGAGCACCGGTCGTCGGAGGTGCGCGGGGGTGGTGTCGGACAACTCGTCGCTCCTGGCGTGATCGGACGGGCACGGGGTCGCGTGCCGGGCACCTGGTGGCCGCCGGGCGAGGTGCCGGCCGCACCGCCCCGCGCCACGCGCACGCCGCCCGACCGTACGACCGCAGCGGCGGCCGTAGTGGCCTGTCCGTGCACGGATCCCGGCCGCGCCGGGCAGGTCGTCAGCCGGTGTCGGCGGTCCGGAGCGCGCGCCACTCGCGCGGTGAGACGCCGTAGGCAGCCCGGAAGGCCCGGCTGAAGTGCGCCGGGTTGACGAAGCCCCAGCGTTGGGCGACCGCCGACACCGTCGGCGCGGTGCGACCCCGGCGGCCGAGCTCCCGGGCGCACGCGTCCAGCCGGCGCCGCTGGATGAGCCGGCTCACCGTCACGCCCTCGCCCTCGAACAGCCGGTGCAGGTACCGCACGGAGATGTGGTGGGCCCGTGCGATCGTCTCGGGCGACAGGTCCGTGTCGGCCAGGTTCCGGTCGATGTGCTCCCGCACCCGGCGCACCAGGTGCTCGTTCGGAGCGCCGGGCACCTCGGCCGTGTGCACGGCGGCCAGCTGGGCGACGAGCGTGCTCAGCATGTCGGCGACACTGCCGGGCAGCCGGTCACCGACCGGGGCCGGATAGGAGTGCGCGAACGCGGCAAGGGCGTTGAGGAAGGGCACCAGCACGGAACCGTACCCTTCGGCCGGAGTGACGGCCGTTCCCGCCACCTGCCGCAGCTCGTGCTCCGGCACGCCCAGCAACCGGCGCGGCAGGTGGAAGAGATGGGTGCGGAAACCCTCCGGGTAGTCGACCGAGTACGGCCGCGCCGTGTCGTACAGCACGAACCCGCCCGCCGACACGGCCGCCCGCCGCCCGTCCTGCTCCAGCACGGCCCGCCCCGACACCTGCACCCCGACCCCCACCTGCGGCTCCGTCAGCGGGGCCCGTGCGATCAGCGCCGCCGTCCGGGAGACCCGCGCCGCGTCGGCCTCCAGCGTCGAGATCCGGACATACCCGAGCCGGTGCGACGCGAGCCGGCCCGCGAGCGGCCGCCCGGCGAGCGGGACCACCTCGACCGGCACCAGTGTCCGTGACAGCTCCGCACTCCAGAGCGTCGCCGTCGCGTCCTCCGGAACCGACGCGGTCGTCACCTGCGAACCCACCTGACCGCCCTTTCGCCGAAACCCTGCCGATTCAGCCTGACCTCCGGGCCCGGGGGCCTGTTAAGTCATCTGACTGCCGAGCGGCAGCGGCACAGCGCGGGCCCGGTCGGGCCGCCGGGCCCGGTCAGGTCGCGGGGACGGTCAGGTCGGGGGGACGGGCCGTAGGCGGGACCGGTCAGGCCGCCGGGACGGGCCGTAGGCGGGACCGGTCAGGCCGCCGGGACGGGCCGGAGGCGGTAGGCGTCGCCGTGGGCGACGACCCGGCCGGCGGTGGGCGGGGCGAAGTGGGTGCCCAGCAGCAGGGCGTCGGTGCCGGCCAGGGAGGCGAGCAGGGCGCGGCGGGTGGCCTCGGAGCGCTCGGGCTCGATGTCGACGCAGGCGCCGATCGCGGGGTGGGCGAGCTGCACCGGGTGGTGCACGCAGTCGCCGGTGATCAGCGCGGTCTCGCCGCGGTCGGCCAGTTCGACGGCGATGTGCCCGGGGGTGTGGCCGGGGGTGGGGATCAGCCGCAGGCCCGGGACGATCTGCACGCCCTCGGCCGGGACGTCGACCAGGTCGAGCTGTCCGGCCCGTTCGACCGGGATTACGGAGTCGCGGAACATCTGCGCACGGGCCTCGTCCATGTCGTACCCGGCCCAGAACTCCCGTTCGGCGCGGGCGGTGAGGTAGCGGGCGGCGGGGAAGGTCGGCACCCACGCGCCGTCCTCCCACCGGGTGTTCCAGCCGACGTGGTCGGCGTGCAGGTGGGTGAGGACCACCAGGTCGACGGTCTCCGGCGCGAACCCGGCCGCGGTGAGGCGCTCCAGGTAGTCGGTGCGCAGGTCGTGCCAGGCCGGGTTGGCGCGCTGCTTGCCGTTGCCGATGCCGGTGTCGACCAGCACCCGCAGCCCGTCCACGACGAACGCGAAGCTGTGGCTGTCGAGGTGGAGGACGCCGTCCTGGCCGGCGAAGTCGGGACGCAGCCAGTCCTGGCCGGCCACCACCTCGGGGGTGGCGTCGGGCAGCAGCCAGGGCCCGGTGGCCGGCGGCAGCGGGACTTCGTCGATGCGGTGGACGGTGAGGTCGCCGACGGTCCAGGAGGGGGCGGTGGTGGCGGAGGGGGTCTGCACGGTCTGTCGTTCCTCTGTTCTTCGGTGGGCTGTACGTCGGTGGGTGTTCGTCAGTGGTCGGGGTGGGCCGCGGCCGACCGGCGCCGTGACCCGGCGAGGGCCGCGAGGGCGGCCACGGCGAGCAGGGCGGCGACGGCGGCGTAGGCGTGGGAGGTGGTCCCGAGCCCGTACTGCCGGGTGGCGGCGCCCGCGGCGATGGCGGGCAGGCTCATGGAGAGGTAGCTGAGCACGTAGTAGGCGGCGAGGGTCGCGGCGCGGTCCCGTTCGGCGAGCGGGGCGAGGAGCAGGCGCAGGGTCCCCTGGGAGACGGCGCCGAAGGCCGCGCCGGCCAGGGCCGCGCCGCCGTGGACGGCGGGGGCTCCGGCGCCGTGCAGTCCGGCCAGGGCGAGGGGCGCGGCCGGCAGGACGGCGAGGCAGCCGAGGGTGACGGCGGTACGGGGGTCGGCGCGGCGCAGGGCCCACACGGTGAGGGTCGCGGTGGCGCTGAGGGTGAAGAAGACCATGCCGCGGGCCGCCTGCGGGGCCTCGGGGGCGGCCAGGCGCACCAGGCCCGGACCGAGGGAGGAGTAGAAGCCGCCCAGGGCCCAGACGGCGACGACGGCGGTGCCGGTGGTCAGCAGGGTGCGGCGCGCCGCGGGCGGGAGGGCGAGTCGCGGGCGCAGCGACCGCAGTGCGCCCGGGTGGCGGCGGGCCGTCTCGGCGGTGAAGGCGACGGCGATCGCCTGGGCCGCGAAGAGCGCCGCCAGCAGCAGGTAGACGGTGCTGGTGGGGGCCGGGGCGAAGCGGACGAGCAGGGTGGAGCCGAGGACGCCCGCCGCCATGCCGGCGACCGGGGCGATGGTGTTGGTCAGGGCGGAGCGTCCGGGGTGCCGGGGGTCAGCCAGGTCGAGGAGGGCCGCGCCGGCGGCGCTGGTGGCCACGCCGGTCGCCGCTCCTTGCAGGAGGCGGGCCGCGGTCAGGGAGCCGGCGCCGTCCGCCGAGGCCAGGAGCAGCATCGAGGCGGCCTCCGCGAGGAGTGCGCCGGCCAGTACGGGGCGCCGTCCCAGGTGGTCGGAGAGCGCGCCGGTGGTGAGCAGGGCCGACAGCAGGGCCAGGGAGTACGCGGCGAACACGACCGTGACGGCGAGCGCGGAGAGGCCCCAGCGGTCCTGGTAGACGGGGTACAGCGGGGTCGGGGCGCTGGAGGCGGCCAGCAGGGCCGCCAGGACCGACGCGTCGAGGGCGAAGGTCGCCGCGCGGTTCCTCCGGTGGACGGAGGCGCGCGCCACGGGGCCGGACAGACGGCCGGTCAGACGGCCGGTCAGACGGCCGGACAGGGGGCCTGACAGAAGGCCGGACATGGGACTCCCTCCCGTAAAAGCAATGTGTTTGCGTTAAGTGACGATAGAACCTACAGTCGCACTAACGCAAGCCGTTAGCTTTTAGCTTCTCGGCGGGGCGCTCCGCCGTTCCCGCCCGACCGGAAGAGGGATCCTCCATGTCCTCGCCCGCCCTCACCCCGCCCGAGGCCGCCCGCTGGGCCGCCCTGGCCGGACTCCCGCTGCCCGACGACCGCCACGCCGAGGTCACGGCCACCGCCGAGCACATCCGCTCCGTCGTCGCCGTCCTGCGCGAACTGGACTTCGGGGACACCCCGCCCGGCAGCGCCTACCGCGCGACGCAGGAGCACGCGGGCCACCAGGAGCCGGAGCAGGAGCCGGAACAGGAGAAGAAGGAGCAGGAGAAGAACGATGCAGCCGCATGAGCTGACCCTCGCCGAGGCCGCCGAGCAGATCCGGGAGCGGCGACTGTCCCCCGTCGAACTGGTCGACTCCGTCCTCGACCGCATCGAGCGGGTTGAGCCGCAGGTCGGGGCCTATGTCACGGTCACCGGGGAGCAGGCCCGCGCCGCGGCCCGCGAGGCCGAGCGGGAGATCGCCCGGGGCCGGTACCGGGGGCCGCTGCACGGCGTCCCGGTCGGCCTCAAGGACCTGATCGACGTCGCCGGCCTGCCGACCACGGCCAGCTCCCGGGTCCGCGCCGACCACCGCGCGAGCGCCGACAGTACGGTCACCGCCCGGCTGCGGGCCGCCGGCGCCGTCCTGGTCGGCAAGACCCACACCCACGAGTTCGCCTACGGCCTGACCACCCCGCAGACCGGCAACGCCTGGGACGCCTCCCGGGTCGCCGGCGGCTCCAGCGGCGGGTCCGCCGTCGCGGTGGCGGCCGGGGCGGCGACCTTCGCGCTCGGCACCGACACCGGCGGCTCGATCCGGGTGCCCGCCGCGCTCAACGGCGTGGTCGGCCTCAAGCCGACGTACGGCCTGGTCCCCCGGCACGGCGTCACCTCGCTGTCCTGGTCCCTCGACCACGTCGGGCCGATCACCCGCACCGTCGAGGACGCCGCCCTCGTCCTGACCGCCCTCGCCGGTCACGACCCGCGCGACCCCGCCTCGCTGGACACCCCCGCCGTCGACCACCGGCCGCAGCGGGACCTCGCCCGGGCCGCGGACCTGACGGGCCTGCGCGTCGGCGTGCCGACCAACCACTACTTCGACCACGTCGACCCGGAGGTGGCGGATGCCGTCCACCGGGCCGTCGGCCACCTGGCGGAGCTCGGCGCCCGGCCCGTCGAGGTCGACATCCCGCTGACCCGCTACCTCCAGGCCACCCAGTGGGGCCTGATGGTGCCGGAAGCCACCGCCTACCATGCGCGCACCCTGCGCGCCGTCCCCGAGCTGTACGGGGCGGACGTGCGGGTCCTGCTGGAGGCCGGCGAGCTGCTCGGCGCCGGCGACTACCTGCGCGCCCAACGCGCCCGGACCCTGATGCGCGGCGAGTGGGCCCGCGCCCTGGAGGAGGTCGACGTGCTCGCCGCCCCGACCGTCCCGATGACCGCAGCCCGGGTCGGCCAGGCCACCGTCACCTGGCCCGACGGCACGGTCGAGGGCGTCTCCGACGCCTACGTCCGCCTCTCCGCCCCGGCGAACATCACCGGGGTGCCCGCCCTGTCCGTCCCGGCCGGCCACGACACGGCGGGCCTGCCCATCGGCCTCCAACTGCTCGGACACCCCCTCGGCGAACGGACCCTGCTGCGGGTGGGCCACGCCTACGAGCGGACGCGGCCGGAGCCGACGCAGCCGGAGCGGGCGCAGCCCGCCCGGGCACTCGCGAGCCGGGCCGACCTGCCGAGCGAGCCCCGCTGACTGGGCGTTTCGTCCCTGACTTCTGGGTTCTGGCACAGATCTTGGGGAGCGGTCGCGGAACGTCACCTTGGTGTTCGATTGCGAGGGGCTGGGTCGCGTGAGACCGCGTACGCCTGGCTGCCCGACAGCCGGAAGTGACGCTCCATCACCTCCTTTGTGGTATCTGCCGTGGTCGGCCGGTGGCGGTGATCGTGCTGGTCATGCAGACCACTGCATCGTTCTGGGACTCGCTCGTGTTCGACGGGATCGACGACTTGGACGTCGAGGCGGTGACCGCCTTGTTCGGTACGGTCGAGGTGGTGGCGCGGGGCCGGGGTGCCGGGGTGCCGGGGCGGAGTGTCTGGACTGTGGCCGCTTCTCGGACCCGGTGCACGACCGATATCGCCGCAGATTGAAGGATCTTCCGCTCGCTGAGCAGGGCTTCGTGATCCGGTTGGTGGTCCGGCGTTTCATCTGTGGGGCGGCGGACTGTCCGCGTCGGACGTGTGCTGAGCGGTTCTCGCGGCTGGCTGCCCCGTACGCACGGTTCACCACCCGGCTCAACCATGCCCTGGAGCGCGAGGGCTCGCGCTCGCCGGTCGGGCCGGCGCCCGGCTGGCAGCCCAGCTGGGCTTCGGCGCGGGAAGGATGACCTTGTTGCGCAGGGTCATGGCATTGCCCGATCCCGCGTTCAGCACGCCGCGTGTGCTGGGCGTGGACGATTTCGCGATCCGTCGTGGCCAGACCTACTCCACCGTCTTGACCAGCGTCGAAGACCACCGCGTGGTCGATGTGCTCCCGACACGTGAGGCCGGGCCGCTGGCTGCGTGGCTGGTCCGTCACCCCGGCGTGGAGATCATCTGCCGGGACCGGGCGGGCGCCTCCGCCGAAGGCGCACGGCGCGGTACCCCTGACGCTCTGCAGGTCGCTGGCCGGTTCCCTCTGTGGCAGGGCTTCGGCCGGGCCGTGGAGACCTGCGTCGCCGCCCACCGCGACTGCCTGCGCAACCCATCGCCCAGCAGCATGCTGCCGGAGGCCACCGGACTTGCTTCCGGTCGACCGCAGGACGACTCGGAGCCCGTCGGCCGACGTGCCGAGAGAAAGAAGGCGGCACACGCCCAGGTTCACGAGCTCCTGGCCCAAGGCCACTCACGCCGGGCGATCGCCCGACACTTGGGCTGGGGCCTCAACACCGTCCTCCGGTACGCGAACGCCGCACGCTGGCAGGACACCATCCGCGAGAACCGCCCCCGGCCCAGCAGACTGGACCCCAACAAGCCCTACCTGGAGCGACGCTTCGCCGCGGGATGCACCAGCGTCACCCACCTCCACAGTGAACTCGTCGCCGACAACGCGCCCGTCACCTACCAGATGGACCGCTCCCGCATCGCCACCCTCCGCGGGGCTCCGGCCGGCGCGCCGCCGCGACCGCCGACGGTGCGGCAGGTGACCGGCTGGCTCACCCGACACCCCTCGACCCTGAACGAGGAGGACCGGGCCGGCCTGAAGGAGGTCCTGGCCCGCTGCCCCGAACTGGACAAGGCCGCTGGACACGTCCGCGACTTCGGCGAGATCCTCACCGACCGCCTCGGCTCCACACTCCCCGCCTGGATCGACGCAGTCGACGCCAGCCAGCTACCGGGCCTCACCGGCTTCGCACTCCACCTGCTCCGAGACCTCGACGCCGTGACAGCAGGGCTCACTCTCGACTGGAGCTCCGGCAGCATCGAGGGCGCCGTCAACCGCATCAAGAAGATCAAGCGGCAGCTCTACGGTCGCGCCGGCTTCGAGCTGCTCCGCAAGATGATCCTTCTCCAGTAACACTTCGCGATGTTCCCCAAGAGCCGCGCGAGAACCGGACAGTAGGAACCCCTGCCGCGGCGGGCATATAGCCAGTGCATGCAGGTACCCAGCCGTGGCAGGATGACCTCATGTTGATCCGAAAGGGCGATGCCGCGTAGGCGTCCCAAGGCCGTCCGTGCAGAGCGGTGGCGGCCACGATGGCAGTATCCGGTCCTGAGGGTCCCTGGTGTCTCCGCGCGGACTCGTGCAGCGATCCGCCGGGTCGAGGACCAGGAGATGTGGCCCAACGCGGTCGCCAAGGCAATCTGGCGTTTCGAGTGGGCGCTTAAGCAGCCCGGACGCTACCTGGACGCCTCCGCGTTTGATTCGCCGGGGGTGGGAGATGCCCGTGATGACCTGGAGTGGGCGATGCTGCACCTGCCGCCCGGAGCCAAACGGGACTTGGGTCGATTGATCGCGCGTATCGATGAGGAATTCGAGCGCCGCACCTTGCCGGAGCCCAACTACAGTGAGTGGGCGATGACGCGCTGGTGGTGGACCAGAATGCGTGAACGCTGACGGTCTCCAGGGTCGTGGCCCTCCCTGCAATCGAACGAACCTGTCACCTTCCGCGACCGCTCCCCAAGATCTGTGCCAGAACCGAGTTCTGAGGTCAGGTTCCATGCCAGGTGGGGGTGGCTTCGCTGGTGAGTCGGCGGGTC
The DNA here is from genome assembly GCF_042266305.1 of Kitasatospora sp. NPDC056076. NCBI lineage: Bacteria > Bacillati > Actinomycetota > Actinomycetes > Kitasatosporales > Streptomycetaceae > Kitasatospora > Kitasatospora sp. NPDC056076. Next base: position 89,998 of record NZ_JBHJWG010000005.1, on the reverse strand, counting down.
ATGAGGTTGATCATCGCCACGTGGACCATGGCTTCGAAACGGGCGGGGAGGGCTTCGTGGTCTCGGGCCAGGCGGCGGTGGTTCATGAGCCAGCCGAAGGTGCGTTTCTGTGGAATCCACGATGTCACGTGGGCGGTGTGGGTTCTGTCAGCGGGATCGGCTTGGATGAGGCACATGTCTGTCCATGAAGTAACCCGTCAGCTGCCGGAGATCTCTACCGTTCGGGATCGCTCCCGCGCCATGGCCGTCCTGGACGCCGTCCTGAGCCCGGACTGGGAGTCCCGGTTCTACTCGTTCGACTCCCGCTGGTCGCCGACCGAGGAGATGGCCTCGATGCGTGACGGGTGCGGCAATGACTACTCGATCGTCTTCTCGCCGGCGGGCGCGTATGCCCGTGGCTTCGATCATGAGTCGCCGATGAGTCCGTATCGGGTCACGCCCCCGGTCCCGTGGCCCGGGCTGTTCGACGGGGTGCCGGCGGCATTTCTGCCTCACGTCGCGGAGCCTGCGTTCAGCGAAGAGGACGGGACACCGCGGGCAACCGTGTGCTTCTGGCGTGAACAGGCAGGCTCCGCGTGGAGGGCCGGGGCCATCGAGGCCCTGCCGGCGGGGGTGGAGGACGGCGGCAGCGCGGAATGGTTGTTCGACGTTCTGACCGATGGCCGTCCCGAGGCATATCAACAGTTCGCGGAGGAGTACTACGAGGTCGCGGTGGACATCGAGGCCGTTCGTCACGTCTATGCGCTGCGACCTCTCACCCAGAGCGTCGTATCCGCACTGAACCCGGATGTCGACCTCGCCGATCTCAATGAGGATCTGACGCAGATCGGATATCCCGTCCCGGGGCCGGAAGCGGGCCCCGGGACCTCGTGATCACGTTCGGGCAGGCCCGTGCCTCACCTCGACGACGGACAGCAGGGCCGCCGTGGCTGGCACGCCGATCTGACGCGGAACCTGACCTCCAAACCCCGGGACGAAAACTCCCTGGACCGCCCGACCCGTCTCGGCCAAGATCCTCACGTGACCACCTACCTCGAGTCCGAGCGCCTGATCCTCCGCCCCTTCGCCGCCGCCGATGCGGACCTGCTGATCGAGCTGGACAGCGACCCGGCGGTGATGCGCTACCTGAACGGCGGCGCTCCGACCCCGCCGGAGGAGGTCCGCGACCTCGCCATCCCCAGCATCCTCGCCGGCTACGAGCGCTGGAATCATGACCTCGGCCTGTTCGCCGCGCACGAGAAGGACGGCGGCGCGTTCGTCGGCTGGTTCTGCCTGCGCCCGCGGCGCAGCGGCCCGCGCGAGGAGGCCGAACTCGGCTATCGCCTGCGCCAGGCGGCCTGGGGCCGGGGCTACGCCACCGAGGTCTCGCAGGCGCTGCTGGTGAAGGGGTTCGGCGAGCTCGGCATCCGCATGGTCTGGGCCGAGACGATGACCGTGAACCGCCCTTCGCGCAACGTCATGGAGAAGCTCGGGATGACGCTCGCGGAGAACATCCCCACGCCGGACTTCATGATGGCGGTCGAGGGTTCCGAGCTCGGCGGTGTGCGGTACGAGATCACGAAGGAGCAGTGGGAGCGGCGGCAGGCGTAGGCGGCGCGAGGCTGGTGCCGGCCCGAAGCATCGTCCGGTGTGCGTCGACCGGGTGCCGGCCACGCTCGCGCACCTGGGACACGCTCTTCCGCACTCGGCCCTGGCTGCGCTGTCAGGAGTGGACCGCTCCACGCCGTCCGCCACGATCCGGCAAGGCAGTGGCGCAGCGCCAAACCGGCCGCCTCGAATACTTCGCCGAGACCCAAGCCGCCACAGCCGGCCTGGTCTCCGACCGGTCAGCCCGCCGGGCCACCCGCAGGACGAACAAAGAACTCGTCCTCGCCGCCGACGCCCGCCCGACGTCCTGCCGATCGATCCCAGGCGGATTGGGAACTGCTCAGTCACGCAGACCGTGTATCACCCGGGCCGGAACTCTCGCACTCGATTCAAGGCCCCCAATGAGACGTCCGCTAAACGCAAGAACTGTGCTTTAAAGTGGAGTCATGAGCCGCAAGCAGATGGTCCGCCCCGGCGGGCGCAGCGCCCGGGTCCAGGCCGCGGTGCACTCCGCCGTCCGCGAACTCCTGACCGAGGTGGGCCGGGACGCGCTCACCGTCCCCCTGGTCGCCCAGCGCGCCGAGGTCACCCCGTCGACGATCTACCGCCGCTGGGGCGACCTGGCCGAGCTGCTGTCGGACGTCGCCGTGGAACGGCTGCGCCCCGACGGCGCGCCGGCCGACCACGGCGACCTGCGCGCCGACCTCACCGCCTGGGCCGAACAGTTCCTCGACGAGATGGCCTCCCCCTCGGGCCGCGCCTACACCCGCGACGCGCTGCTCGGCGACCCGGACGGCAGCAACGCCGGCCAGTGCTCCGCCTACGCGGCCGAACAGCTCGACGCCGTCCTCACCCGCGCCACCGACCGCGGCGAGCCCGCCCCCGACGTCGAGACGACCATGGACCGGGTCGTCGCCCCCTTGATGTACCGCATCCTCTTCCGCCCGTCCGGCCTCGACGCCACCTACGCCCAGCGCCTGGTGACCGACCTCCTCGACACCCCGGGGGCGGACCGCCCCTGACCTGCCGGAACGGGCCGGTCAGGTGCCGTCCGGGGCCCCGGGGCCGGGGCGGTCCAGCTCCGCCCTGGTCCTCAGGAACCCGAGGTACGCGGGATCCTCCCCCTCGAAGACCTCGGCCCCGGCACCCATGTAGGCCCTGATCAACTCATCCGCAGCACGGTCGTGGTCGCCCAGTTCGAAGGCGGTCTGCCCCAACCGGAGGTGGACGTACGGATTGCCGAGCCCCCCGGGGCACTGGACGGCGTTCCGGAAGCACTTGTGCGCCCGGTCGTGGACGCCCAGCCGGAAGTGCACGTCCCCGATCGCGACGTAGATCCAGGTGGCCGCCGCCCACTGCCGGTGATCGCCCGGCAACAGCCGCAGGGCCTCGACGTAACGCTGCTTGGCCTCGACCAGTTCCGCCGCCCCGAGCAGCGCGTCCCCCTCCCGGCACAACCGCCCGATCTCGCCGTGGACCTCCTCGGGCAACTCCATGCCCACCCTCCCGCCTTCCCGCGCCACACTCGCGTTCACACTCGCACGCACCTCGACCGTAGATCACCGCCCCGCCGCCGGGCCCCGACGGGGGCACGGTTGGTCGACGACAACACCCCCACCAAGGTTTTCCGCCGCGTTCGCCGGCCCTCGGGGCGGGCGTCATACGACCCTCTCCGGCGAGTCAACTCTCTTACTGGAAAAGAAAGTTGGCGCAATCCCCACTCCTCGCCGCGCCGTCGGTTGACCGCCCGCACCGCCCGGCGATTGGCTCTCCCCGGTGCCCGCCGTCCGGAAGCGGCGGGCGGTCGACCCGGGGAGGACACTCCGTCATGCATCCCGTCAATCGCCGCTTCGCCGGCCCCGTCACCGCCCTTGCGGCCGCCACCGCGCTGGCCCTGACCGCCGCCGCACCGGCCCTGGCCACCGCCCCCGCGCAGGCCGGCCCGGAGACGCGTCGGTCCGCCACCGTCCCGGTCAGCGTCACGCCGAACGGCGCCGAGGCGAACAGCCAGGCCCAGTCGGGGGCCGTCAGTGCCGACGGCCGCTCCGCGGTGTTCACCTCCGCGGCGACCGACCTGGTCGCCCAGCCGTCGAAGGGGGGCACCGACGCGTTCCTGCGGGACCTCGGCGACGGCCGCACCGAGCGGGTCGACCTCGCCGACGACGGCTCCGCGCTCAGCGGCGTCACCGTCGGCGTGGCGGTCTCCGCCGACGGCCGGTACGTCGCCTTCGACACCACCGCCGCGAACGTCGTCCCCGGCGCCCCCGCCCCGGGCCGGGAGAACGTCTACGTCCGCGACCGCCTGACCGGGCACACCCGGCTGGTCAGCGCCCCGCAGGGCACCCCCGACCCCGATCCCGGCCACAGCGCGTCGGCGCCGTCCATGAGCGCCGACGGCCGCTACGTCGCCTACGTCTCCGACCGCACCGACCTCGTCCCGGCCGCCGCACCCGCAGCCACGGCGACCACGGCGGACCGCGGCGAGCGGCTCCGCCTCCCGAACTACGACTCGAACGTCTACCTCACCGACCTGTGGACGCACACCACCCGGGTGGTGTCCGCCACCGCCGCCGGCGCCGCCTCCCGGGGCCAGTCCGTCAACCCGACGATCAGCGCGGACGGCCGCACCGTCGGGTTCAGCTCGAACGCCACCGACCTGGGCGTCACCGGCGCCCCCGCGCACCGGGCCGACCCGGCCCCGCCGCCGGCCTCGGGGCGGATGCGCGCGGGCACCTACTACACCTACGACGTGCGGTCGCACGCCGTCCTCCCGGTCAGCTACGACCCCGCCGGGCACGTCAGCCCCGACGCGACCCTGGACGCGACGCTCAGCCCGAGCGGGCGGTACGCCGTCTACGGCCTGACCGTCCCCGTCGGCGCCCCCGGCGGCGACCGGTACCAGGACCAGCTCTTCGCCCGGGACCTCCACACGGGCGCCCTCATCCCCCTCACCGCCGGGCTGCCCGGCACGGTCTCGACCGCCACCTCCGACAGCCCCCAGGTGACCGGCAACGACCACTGGGCGTACTTCGACTCCTCCGCCACCAACCTGGTGCCCGGCGCACAGCACGAGCACTGGGACGTGTACCGCTACGACCTGCGCACCGGCCGCGTCGAGCGGGTCTCCGACGCCGCGGACGGCTCGCTCGGCAACGGCGACTCCACCACCCCGCACGTGGACGCGCACGGCGGCACCGTCCTGTTCGAGTCCACCAGCCGCAACCTGGTGGCGGGCCCGAGCGCCCCGCCCGCGCCCGCGGACCACCAGGTCTTCGCCAGGCGCCCGGCGCACTGACCCCGTCGACCACCTGAGCCCGTCCCGCACCCGGCCCCACCAGCCCCCGCCCCGCCCGCCTGCCCGCCTGCCCGCCTGCCAGCCAGCCCCCGTCCCGCCCGCCGCACCCGCCGCACCCGCCGCACCCGAAAACCGTGCGACGGCAGGGGCGGCGGGCAGGTTGAATGACGGGCATGTCCAGCGCACCGCAGACTCCCGCCGAAACCGTCGACCACCTCCTCGCCGAGCTCGATCCGCTCGCCCACCCGGCCCGGATCCGGCGGCTCGCCGCCTGGACCAGGGAGCTGCGCGGCAACAACCCGGAGCAACTCCGCCCGCTGCTGGCCGAGTTGGACACGCGTGGCGCCTACGGTCGAGGACTGGCCGGAGTCGCCGCCACGATCGCCGAGGACGTCGCCTTCGTCGCCGCCCGGCTCACCGATCCCGACCCGGCCGTCAGCCGCCAGGCCTTGAAGGCCGCGCTCCACCTGCCGGTCCCCGACGAGGCGCTGGCCGCGGCACTCGCCGACGCGCCGGCCGTGCTGCGCCACCGGCTCACCACTCTCATCGTGTCCCGCGGCCGCACCGAGCTGGCGGAACGGCTGCTGGACTCCTTCCGGCGGTCCTGGGGGGACGCGGCCGCCGCCAGGCTGCTGCCCGGCTGCGGGCCCGGCACCGTGGCCGAACTCCTGCCCGGACTGTTCCCGGCCTTCACCAACTGGCACCAGCTGGCCCGCCGCCACCCCGACCTGCTGCTGGACGAACTGGCCCGGCAGCTCGACGAGTTGCCCGAGTCCGCCCGCACCGCCTGGTGGTACCGCAACGGGGACGCCCTGGCAACCGTGGCCGGGAACCGGCCGGAGCGGGTGCTGGACCTGCTGGAACGCCACTGCCCCACCCGCCTGCCACAGCCGGTGCAGCAGTGCCTGGGCCGGCTGCTGACCGCCGCGCCCGGCCGGACCATCCGGCTGGTCACCGTGCCCGAGCGGGCCGCCACCGCGTCGATCTCCCGCAGCGCGCTGACCCGGGCCGCCCGGCTCGACACGCCCGAGCTGGCGGACCTGGCCCGGGCCTGGAGCACCGCCCCGATGTGGCTCGCCCGACTGCTGCGCGCCCTGCCGCCGTCCCGCCGCGAGGCGTTCTACGACCACGCCACCGCCGACCGGGACCAGGGCCACCACGACCTGTCCGAGGCCGTGCTCGACGCGCTGCCCCGCCGTCGGGCGCAGGCCGAGGCCCGGCGGATGGCCGAGCAGGCCGCCGAGCGCGGCGCCGCGTGGTCCGTCGTGCTGGCCCACGTCGCCCACCTGCCGGTGGCCGAGGCCCGGCCGCGGCTGCTCGCGGCCACCCGCCGGCCCGCCGCGGAGGACCGGGCGCTGGCCTACCCGCTGCTGGTGCGCAACGCGGCCCGCTCGGGCGACGCGGCGGCGGTCGGGGAGCTGCTCGCCGAGCTGGCGCGGCTGCGCAACGAGCAGGACCCGGTCCGCTCCCCCGCCCTGGCCGCGCTGGCGGCCGTCCCGCCCGCGCTCCTCACCGGCGCGGCGGCCGACGCCCTCACCCGGATCGTCACCGACGCCGTCGAGGCCCGGGACACCTCCTGGCACACCCGCCAGGCACTCTCCGAGCTCGCCCTCGGGGTGCTGCGCGAGCACGCCACGAGCGGCGAACAGGCCCTGCTGGGCTGGGCCCTGGCCGCCCTGCGGCAGCTCTCCGGGGCGCTCGGCAGCATTCCGCTGGGCCGGCTGGACACCACGCTGCGGCGCGGCCAGGAGGTCCAGGTCTTCGAGGCGCTGCGGCCGTGGCTGACGGCCGGCGCGGACAAGGTCGACCACACCCTGACCTTCGCCCTGGCCGGGGCCCTGGGCCGACGCGCCCACCGCCTGCCCGAACTGCAGGAACTCCTGTGGGAGGCCGTCCAGTTCGGTGACAACGCGACCGTCCGGCAGGCCGTCGGCCACTGGATCGCCGACCCGGCGACCCGGGGCGAGCGGGTGGCCCGGGTCCTGGACCTGGAGCCCTCGGCCGCCGTCCTGCCACAGGTGCTCGTCGTGCTGGCCCGACAGCGCACCGACCTGCTCGACACCGTGCTCGGCGCCACCCCGCCGTACGGGCGCTTCCTGGCGGCGGGGTCCCGCTGGCTGCCGCCGACCGACGGGATCGAGTGCTGGGCGCCCCGGCAACGCGCGGCCGCCGCGCACCTGTTGGCCGGGGCGGCGGACGACGCCTCGCTGCCCGTGCACACCCGGGCCGGGCACCTGCGCACCCTGGCGGCGATCCCCGAACTCGGCTTCGCCGCCGTCCACCGGTACGCCGAGTCCCCGGACACGGTGCTCGCCGAGGCCGCGCTCGGGGCCCTGGTCCGGACGGACCGGCCCGCCGAGGCACTGCCGTTGCTGCTGGCCCACGCGGGCGACGACCGGGCCCGGGTGGCCCTGTACGCGGCCGGGCGGGCCGCCGGCTTCGTCACGCCCTCGCGCCTGGCACCCGTGCTGCGGGAGGCGCTGCTGCCCGGACCGGCCGGCAGCTCCGGGACAGCCGACAGCGCCGGGGCCGCCGCCGGCGGCGGGACGAAGGTCACCAGCCGCAAGGAACTGGTCCGTCTGGTCGCCCGCCTGCTGCCGTTGGACACCGCGCTCACGCTCCTCACCGAGGTGCACGACCGGCCCGAACAACACCGCGACGTACGGGCGGCCGCCGTGGCCGCCGCCGTCAAGCTGCTCCCCGCGCCCGCGGCCTGGCGGATGCTCGACGGCGCCGCGGCGGGCCCGCCCGTCACCCGGACCGCGGTGCTGCGCACCCGCCCGCTGGACCTGACCGCCGCCGACCGCCCCCGCTACGCCGCCCTGGTGAGCCGGGTGGCGGGCGGTGACGACCCGGAGACCGCCCAGGCCGCGCTCGACCGGCTGGTCTCCTGGGCGCCCTGGTACCCCGAGGCGGAAGACCTCCTGCTGGCGGGCACCGTCGACCTCGCCAACCGCTCCTCCTGGCGGGCCGCCGCCAGCGGCCTCGTGGTGCTGGCCACCGGCGGCACCGGCCGCCGACTGACCGAGGCCCTGACGCGGCTGCTGGCGAGCGAGCACGCGGCGGCGGACGAGCTGGACGCGACACCCGACCGCGACCGGCCGGCCCGGCAACGGATCGACTTCCTGGCGACCCGACTCGGCGTGGGCGTGGGCGACCGCCCCACCGCGGCAGCCGTCGCAACGGCCCGGGACGCAGCCGAACTCCTCACCACGGCCCCCGATTTCGCACCCCTCGCCCTGCGCCTGCGGGCCGCCGCCCTGGACCTCGACGCGCCGTACGGCAGCCTGCTCGCCGAGCTCGACGCGCTGGCCACCCTCCACGCCGACCGCCCGCTACCGGCCACCCGCACGGCCGAAGCCCTGCACAACCGACTCAACGCCACCCGCCGCCCCGGCGACCCGGCGGTCCTGCACCGCGTGGTCGAACAGCTCACCGCCCACGCCGGCTGCGTCCACGGCCTGTTCGCCGTCGCCCTCACCCACGCCCTGGGCCCCCGCACCAACTGGCACCCCCACTGGCGCGCCACCCTCCGCACCCTGCGCCGCCACCCCCACCCGGACGTCCGCGAGGCGGCCCTGGCGGTCCGGACGGCACCGGAGTAGCCCCACCGCCCGGCACGAGAGCCGTCACATTCCTGCGCCGGATCCTCGGCAGCGGCTGAAAGCCCGCCGGCGCCAGCTGTCGGATGCCGGTGATGCGCACCGTAATTGACGGGCCGCCCGGCCCCTTATGGCGTCGCGTCACCGGCCTCTCGGTGCCCTTTTCACCCACCCACCCACCGTCGCGCGATCCCACGCAGATCGGGCATTCCGTGCCGATTGCAAGGGCAGCTGTCAGTGCTGCCGTCAATTCCGGCCTCAGGGATCAACGGAACCGTGGTTATCGGTGAGAACGATCAAAGTGTGATCGACGCGAGCGCATTGACCCTGATTCTCGTACTCGCGGCGGGCCTTGCGCTGAGCCGGGACCGCCGGGAGGCCCGGGGTGCCGTCGAGCGGCTGGCAGCAGGCGAGGAGTCGGCGGTGGGCCGCGGACTGGGCGGTGACACGCAGGGTGTAGCCCTGGCCACGTCGTACCGCCACGCCCTGGTCGAGGGCGGCGCGGTCGGCGGGCTCCAGCTCGGCAGTGCGGAGGAAGTCGGCGACCTTGCCCGGCATGTCGAGGGTGACCGGCAGCTCGTCGGTGGGGTGTCCTCACCGGCGTGGGTGCGCTCGGGCAGGAGGTCGGCGACGGCGGTGCGGATGGCGCCGCGGCTGACGCCGTTCTCGCGGGCGAGGGCGGCGATGGAGCGGCCTTCCAGGTACGCGGTGCGCACGTCGGCGATCTTCCCGGCCGCGACGGCCGGCCGCCGGCCGCCGGCCGCCCTTGCTGCCCTTCACCTCGGCGGCCCGCAGCCCGTCGTACGTCAGCTCTCGCTGGAGGTCGCGCTGGAGTTCTCCGGCGGCGGCGAGGGTCTGCACGATGAACTTCACCGTGGACAGCAGCTCACCGGTGCGCGGGTGGCGGGCGGTGAGGTCCATCGCGGAGAACGCGCCGTCGTGGATGCGCAGGGCGAGGCGGTCGCGGTGCAGGACGTCGAGCACGTCGAGGATGTGCCCGGTGCCGCGCACCAGGCGGAACATCTCGGAGATGTGGACGGTGTCGCCCGGGCGCGCGTACGCCGGCAGCTCGCCGAACTTCGGCCGCTGGAGGGGGTGGAGGCGGCTGGAGATGCCCGGGGCCTCCTCGAAGACGTCCGGGTTCTCGATGCCGGCCTCGTCCAGGAGAAGGTTCTGCCGGGCGGTGGACTGCTGGTCGGTCGAGACCCGCTTGTAGACCAGGTTCGCCATCAAGGGCCCCTTCCAGACGGAGGATCAGTTTGCCGTTTAACCTCTCGGCCGCCGGAAATCGAACGCCGTCGATCAACCGGGTGTGGGACGATCCCGGCATGCTGCTGATTGCTGACGGAGTCACTCCGGTCCCGCGGATGATGATGGTTGACGATCTTGAGACGGATAGCGGCGGCTTCTGTGAGCTGGACAGCCCGCTCTTCCTGGCGATCGGCGACCGGATCAGCTTCGACGGCCGAAGTCTGTCCGTGACACGAGCAAACGGCGAGACCTTCTCGCCCAGCGGCGAGTGGGGAATCCGCTGCCGCCGAGGTCCCCGAATCTGAGTGTTCGACCCTGTCACCCACACGGGGATTCCCAAGACGGTGGGTCGGCCTTCACGTGATCCTGAACTCGGCTAAAAGATCGAGGACTTCACGCGAAGGCCGTGGTGACGAGTGTGGTGGAACAGGCAAGCCAGCGCGATCCGTTCGCGGAACTGTCACGCTTCCGGGCGGACTCCTACGACTGCCTGCGCGGTCGAGGGGACGCGCTGTTCGAGCTGGCCGACGCGCTGCTGTGCGCTGAGGGCCCGGTGAAGACTCTGGTGGACCTGGCGCTCGCGCCCGAGCACCGGCGTGGGCACGGCGCCCTGTACGGCTCGTTGAACAAGGGCCGCCTGGACATCGACCGGCTGCGGACCGAGCTGGCCAGCCTGTCGCTGCCGCGGGCCGCCGACGGCCGCCTGGTGCTGGCGGTGGACGTCTCGCCGTGGCTGCGGCCGGACGCCGGGACCTGCCCGGACCGGTCGTTCTGCCACACCTATGGCCGCGGCGACGCCAAGCACCAGATGATCCCCGGCTGGCCATACTCATTCGTCGTCGCGCTGGAGGCCAGGCGCACGTCGTGGACGGCCGTCCTGGACGCAGTGCGACTGGAGCCCGGCGCCGACCTGGCCGCCGTCACCACCGACCAGCTCCGGGACACGGTGGGCAGGTTGATCGCCGCAGGGCAGTGGAAGGCCAGCGATCCGGAGATCCTGGTGGTGATGGACGCTGGATACGACGCCCCGCGTATCGCCCACTTGCTCGGCGACCTGCCGGTGCAGGTCCTCGGCCGGCTCCGCTCGGACCGGGTGATGCGCCGACCGGCGCCCAGCCGCGCGGAGTTCGCCGCGGCCAACCCGGCCGGGGGCCGGCCGCCCAAGCACGGGGCTGAGTTCGTCTTCGGCGACCCCGCTACCTGGGACGCCGAGCAGGCGGTCACCACCACCGACACCCGCCGCTACGGCACCGCCGTCGCCCGGGCCTGGGACCGTCTCCACCCCCGGCTGACCCGCCGGGCTGCCTGGCTGGAGCACGACGGGCCGCTACCGGTCATCGAGGGCACGGTGATCCGGCTGGCCGTCGAGAAGCTGCCCAGCGGTGGGGTGAACCGTCCGGTCTGGCTGTGGTGGTCGCGCACCGGCGCGACCCCGGCCGACGTGGACCGTTGCTGGCAGTCCTTCCTCCGCCGCTTCGACCTGGAGCACACCTTCCGCCTACTCAAGCAGACCCTCGGCTGGACCCGGCCCCGCCTGCGCGACTCCACAGCGGCCGACCGCTGGACCTGGCTGGTGGTCGCCGCTCACACCCAGTTGCGCCTCGCCCGCCCGCTCGTCGCCGACCTCCGCCACCCCTGGGAGCGACCGGCGGAACCGAACAAGCTCACCCCAGCCCGTGTCCGGCGCGGATTCAGGAACCTCCACACGAAGGCACCCTCACCGGCGCGTGCACCGAAACCAACCCGCCCCGGCCCCGGCCGACCGCTCGGCTCGAAGAACAATCAGCCCGCCACCCGCTACGAGGTGGGAAGAGTCCTCGCCACCGGCGAGGCATACGCCCGCCCCGCCCACCACAAGAAGGGCACCAAACCCCGACGAACCGCCGTAAACGGATAAATCACAAGGTTAGTGGTTGTTGTGACATCAGCTGTCGAGCGGCATGCGGGAACCGGCATCTCTGCGCGCCGTCACGGTGGCGGCGGGGGCCAGGGCCGTGCGCCGAAGGAGCGCGGGCTCTCGACCTCGTGACGCCCTGTCGGCCGGTAATGCTCAAGGCCTGCGGATCGGTTCCGGGAGGGACGCGAGGTGCGCCGATCCGTGGAAAGCGGGTGGGTCTCAGCCGTCCCTGCGCCGGATGTGCAGATGGCCGTCGAGGGGGGAAGGCGGGCGGTGCCGCGAGCAGGATGCGGTCGAATGCGTACCGGCTCTTCTGTGCGACCCGGCACGAGACGGAGTTGTCCACCTGATGCAGGAGTTCCAGCTGCGCCAGCCCGCCGTTCCCGAAGGTGGCGAAGGCCCCGCCGGTGAGGGCCTCAAGGGCGCAGGGCGCCACGCTCCGCCCGCACGCATGCACCGCGGTCCAATAGCCCACCTCGGCCGAGGGCTTGCCGGAGGCGACGCCTTTGAGGGCCGTCGGCGTCACGATTTCGCGATCGGAGTGGAATCGAATGGCCTTGACCGTGAGACTGACCCGCCGAACCGGCTCGCCGATCGAGTGAGGCGTGTCGCCGTCCATTCCCCTTGCCTGGCGTCTCCCCCGACGGGAGATTCAAGCCCCCTTCGCCTGCGCCTCCGAGGGGCCCGGGATCAGCCGAAGTGGCGGACGGTGGTCGGGTCGGCGGGGGCGTACGGGGGCCAGTGCTCGGCGGGGGGACGGCCGGTGGCGGCGAAGGTGGCCACGGCGTGGGAGAACGCGTGGCCGAGGGTGCGGGCGGCGGGGGTCGCGTCGCCGAGCATCGGGCTGTCGGGGTAGGCGTCGAAGGTGGTGAAGAGGTAGGGGAGTTCGGCGCAGTGGGTGGCGCCCAGGCGGGCCGGGTCCGGGGTCGGGGTGCGGTCGAAGCGGTAGACGTAGGTGGGGTGGCCGGCCGCGGCGTGGTGGTCGGCGATGGCGAGGGTCCGGTCACGGAACTGGAGTCCGGTGGCCACCTCGGTGAGGATGTCGCCCGGCGTCCGTGGAACGGTGGCGGCCGTGCGGTCGTACCGTTCGGCGCCGTCCTCCGCCAGGGTCGCCGCGATCGCGCGGGCCCGCTCGGCGGTGGCGGTGCGGACGGCCGGGTCGAAGGCGTAGAACGCCGTCATCTCGTCCCGGGTGGTGCCGGTCAGCAGCTGCTTGCCGTCCAGGCGGCCGTCGGCCAGGGCCTGCTGCCAGGTCACCGGCAGGCCGTAGCCGCCGAGGACGGGGTACATCGGCGGAGCGACGTTGCCCGGGCGGGCGACGTCCCGGGCGAGTTGCCCGTAGGCGGTGAGCAGCTGCCCGGGCGGGACGGCGCGCAGCGCGGCCAGCGGGTCGGGGCCGCGGTCCAGGCCGAGGATCCCGAGGAAGCGGCGGGCGTGGTCGGCGGCTTCGCCGGGGTCCTGCGGGGGGAGGCCGAACGGGCCGCTCTGGGTGACGACCCGCGCGATCCACGGGCCGGTCTCCGGTGCGAGGGCGAGGTGGAGGGCGGAGTAGGCGCCGGCGGACTGGCCGCCGACGGTGAGCTGTTCCGGGTCCCCGCCGAAGCCGGCGATGTTGTGCCGCACCCAGGCGAGGACGGCGGCCTGGTCGCGCACCCCGAGGTTGTCGCTGCCGAGCTCCGGGAGGTGGAGGTAACCGAGCGGTCCGAGGCGGTAGTTGGCGGTGACGACGACGAGGCCTCCGGCGGCGGCGAGGTGTCGGCCGTCGTACCAGTCCCAGCCGCCGGATCCGCTGCTGAACCCGCCGCCGTGGAACCAGACCAGGACCGGGCGGCCGCCCGGGGAGGACCCCTCGGCAGGAGGGCCGGACGGACCCGGCGGCTCCGGCGACCAGACGTTGAGGGTGAGGCAGCCGTCCTCGTCCCAGTCGGGGGCGCGCCGCCCCATCACCGCTTCGAGCCGGGACGGCCCCTGGGGCACGGCCGGCCCCGGACGGGCGGCGTCGCGGACGCCCGACCAGCCCGGGTGCGGTCCGGGCGCGGCGAAGCGCCGCTCCCCCACCGGGGAGGCCGCGTACGGGATGCCGCGGAACGCGGCCACGCCGCCCTCCACGACGCCCCGCACGCTGCCCGACCCGGTCACGACGACGGGGCGTTCCTGCACGGCCATCGCTGCCACCTCTCCTTCACCATCGCCCTGCGGTTCCGTGGCGTCCGCACGTCCGATCGGCGTCTCGCCCGTCCCCCCAGTCAATCGCGCGGCAGGCGCCGCCACCGGGAATCGGGAAAGTCGGGACGTGAGGGAGGTCGGGGACCCGGTGCGTGGTGTCGGCCCGGCAACTGCCGCTCCGTGCGCCAGGATCGTGGTCCCGGCTCCTGGAACTCCGTCGGGCCCGACACGGAAGGCTTTTGAGGATGGCGATCGACGACGAGGTCAGGGCAGTCGCGTGGAAGTCGGGTGCGGTGGCGCTCGTGGTCGCGGCGGTCCAGTACGTGGTCGCCGAGGCCATGGCGGCCTCCGCCTGGCGGGACCCGGTCTACGACTACGCGCACAACTTCATCAGCGATCTGGGTGTGCCCTCCTGCGGCGGGGTGTTGCAGGGCCGGACGATCTGCTCGCCGCTGAACGGGGTGATGAACGCCGGGTTCATCGCGCAGGGTCTGCTGTTCGTCGCCGCGGCCCTGGTCCTGCAGCACCTGCTGCCGGGGTGGTTGCGCTGGGCGTACGTGGTCCTGGCCGTGGTCCACGGGGTGGGGATCGTCCTGGTCGGACTGGTGCACGGTTCGCCGGAGGCGGACCGGGACGGGTCGATGGCCTGGCACGGTCTGGGCGCGGGCATGGCGATCATCGGCGGCAACCTGCTGGCGGTGGTGCTGGGCGCGCACCTGGTGCGCAGCGGCCGGGCCCGGTGGCCGGGTTGGGCGGTCCTCGGGTGCGGCGCGGTCGGGCTGGTGTGCGCCGTCGTCCTGCTCACGATGATGCCGACGGCCCCGGTCCCGTACCACGCGGCCGTGTTCGAGCGCGGCTCGGTCTACTCGATCACGGCCGCCGAGCTGATCGCCGGGGCCACGGTCCTGCGCGCGCGGCACGGACTGCGCGGACTGCGCGGGCCGGGCTCCGGAGCGCCCCTGACCGTCGAGACCGCCGACTGACGGACCGGCCGCAGAAGTTCCCGCGGGCGGGAGGCAACCGATCAACGGGGCCAGCCGGTTGGTAGGGGGTGTCGCCTCCCACCACCTCGGCCCGGCGGCCCCCGGCCCCGGTCGGGTGGGGCAAGGGGCGAGGGACGAGGGGCGATCCGGCTAAGGTGCAGCCGGGGGCCGGGGACGGACTGGGAACACGGGTGCGGCATGCGGATTCTCCTGCTGGGACCGTTGGAACTGCGGAGCGACCGGGGCGTGCCCGTGCACGTCGGGGGGTCCCGGCGGCGGGCCGTGCTGGCCGCGCTGGCGCTGGAGGCCAACCGGGTCGTCCCGGTCGAGCGGCTGGTCGACCTCGCCTGGGAGCACGCCCCGCCGTCGACCGCCCGGGCCGCGCTCCAGGGCCACATCGCCCGGCTGCGCACCCTGCTGGACGGCGGGCTCCGGCTGGAGACCCGCGCACCCGGCTACGTCCTGCACGCCGACCCGGAGCTGATCGACGCCCACCGACTGGAACGCCTGCTCGACCGCGCCGGCACCGCGGACGGGGAGGAGGCCGCGGTCCCTCTGCTGCGCGAGGCGCTCGCGCTCTGGCGCGGGCCGACCCTGGCGGACTGCGGCTCGGCCGCGCTGCGCGAAGCCGCCGCCGGACGGCTGGAGACCCTGCGGGTCGAGGCGTTGGAGCAGCTCGCCGGGCACGCGCTGCGCACCGGCCGGGGCCGGTCGGTGACGTCACAGCTCACCGCCGTACTCCCCGAGCACCCGCTGCGCGAGTCACTCGTCCGCCTCGCCGTGCTCTGCCTCCACCAGGAGGGCCGGAGCGCCGAGGCCCTCGCCGTGTACGAGGAGGCGCGCGGCAGGCTCGCCGAGGAGGCCGGGATCGACCCGGGGCCGGCACTGCGCGAGGCCGCGGCTCAGGTCCGGTCCGCCGCCGCCACTGCTGCTGCTGCTGCTGCGGAAGAACGACCCGCGCCCGCCCCCGCCCGGCTGCCGCGCGCTCCCCGCCGCTTCGTCGGCCGGGCGGGCGAACTGGCCTGGCTGGACGAGCAGTGCGCGAGCCTCCGGCGAACGCACCGGCCCGGGCACGGCGGCAACGGCCCGGTCCTGCTGGTCACCGGCCCGGCCGGGGTCGGCAAGACCGCCCTGGTCCTGAGCTGGTCGCACCGGCTCGGGCCGGCCTTCCCGGACGGGCGGGTCGCCGTCAACCTGCGGGGCTTCGACGAGACCGAACCGCTGCGCCCCGAGGAGGCCCTGGCCGAGCTGCTGCGGGCGCTCGGCGCCGACGAGAGCGCCGTGCCGTCCACCCCCGAGGAGGCCGCGGCCGCCTGCCGGAGACTGCTGGCCGGGCGCCGGGTGCTGATCGTGCTGGAGAACGCCCGCGACGCCGGGCAGGTCCGCCCGCTGCTGCCGGTCGAGCCCGGCTGCGCGGTCGTGGTGACCAGTCGGCACCGGCTGACCGAGCTGGTCGTCGAGGCGGACGCCCGCGCGCTGCCGCTGGCCTCGCTCCCGGCCGGGGACGCCTTCGACGTGCTCGCCGAGGTCACCGGACGGCCCCGGCTGGCGGCCGAGCCGGAGGCGGCACGGCGGGTCGTGGAGCTGTGCGAGGGGCTGCCGCTGGCGCTGCGGATCGCCGGTTCCCGGCTGGCAACCCGCCCGCACTGGCGGGTGGCGACCCTGGCCGGGGAACTGGCCGACGAGCGCTCCCGGCTGGCCGCGCTGGCCACCCAGGGCGCGCTGAGCGTGGCGGCGGCCCTGGAACTGACGGTCCGCAGCCTGCCCGGCCCGGCCGCCGGGCTGTTCCGGCTGCTCGGCATCCACCCCGGCCAGCAGGTCGACACCCGGGCCGCGGCCGCGCTCGCGGGCACCGGCCTGCGGGCGGCGGCCGCCGCCCTGGAACTGCTGCACCGGGCGCACCTGGTGGCGGAGACCGTTCCCGGCCGGTTCGAGCGGCACGACCTGGTCCGGCTGTACGCCCGGCAGGCCGCCGAGGAGCTGCCGGCCGCCACTCGGGACGCGGCGCTGGCCCGGCTGTTCGACCACTACCTCGCCGCGACGGCGGCCGGCCTCGTGCTGGCCCGGCCGGACGCCCGGCACCACCGCCCGTCCGCACAACCCCCGGGCGGCGCGCCGGAGTTCGCGAGCTCGGCGGAGGCGCTCGACTGGTTCCGGGGCGAGGAGCCCGCCGTCCGCGGCCTGATCGCCCTGGCCGGCCGGTGGGGACGGCCCGAGTACGCCTGCTGGATGGTCGAGAACGCCGGGTACCTCTACCTGGACGCCGGCCTGTTCCGCGCCTGGGAGGACTCCGCCCGGACGGCGCTGCGCGCCGCCGAGGCCGCGGGGACCGCCGCCGACTGGCCGCACCTGTACTCCAACCACAGCCTGTCACTGGGCTGGCTGGGCCGACGGGCCGAGGCGCTGGAGCAGTCCGCGCGCGCCGTCGCCGTCGCCGACCCGGAGAGCCGGCCCGTCCTGCGGCACCGCTACCTGAGCATGCGCAACAGCTTCCTGGACGACTACGGCGACCCGGTGAAGGCCCTCCCCGGAATCGTCGAGACGGTCACCGAGGCCCGGGCCGGCGGCGACGACCGGACGCTCTCCCAGGCACTCAACAACCTCGCCGACGCCCTGCTGCGGGCCGACCGGGCCGCGGAGGGCCTCGCACCGATCACCGAATCGCTCGCCCTGCTGGCCGGCCGCGAGTCCGACCCGTACCTGGTGATCTCGACCAAGACCCACGCCCAGGTGCTGAGCGCGCTCGGCCGCTCCGAGGAGGCGGTCGAGCAGATCCACCGCGCCCTGGAACTCGGCCGCGCCCAGGGCAACCAGGCCCATGCCGAGTTCGACTTCGCGGACGTCATGGGGCAGGTGCTGCACGACCGGGGCCGGAC
The DNA here is from genome assembly GCF_042266305.1 of Kitasatospora sp. NPDC056076. NCBI lineage: Bacteria > Bacillati > Actinomycetota > Actinomycetes > Kitasatosporales > Streptomycetaceae > Kitasatospora > Kitasatospora sp. NPDC056076. The sequence continues at coordinate 72,341 of NZ_JBHJWG010000005.1, read as the reverse complement.
CGCCGAGGCCCGCGCCCACTGGGAGCACGCCCTCGAACTCGCCGCCGAGCAGGGGCGGATGACCCGGCAGGTGGAGCGGGTGAAGGAACGGCTGGCGCAGTGCGGGCCGCCGTGACGGGCGCGCGCTCAGACGCCCCGGGACGGCCGGTACGGCGCGGGCGCACGGCCGGGCAGGCCGGGTACGGCGGGTACGCCGGCGGAGGCGGTCGCCGCGGTGGAGGCCGCCGAGGTGGTGGGGCGGGCCGAGGCCGAGCCGCCTGCGGTCGTCCGTACGCCCGAGGCCGCAGGCGCCGCCGCGCCGGAGGCCGTGGTGCGGCGTGCCGCCGACGGCGCCGGCCCGGCCGCAGGTGCGGGCGTGCCGCCGTCCGGCTCGACCCGCTCGATCCGCAGCACCAGGTTGCGGTCCCGGCGGTCGCCCGCCCGGTCGCGGTTGCGGCTGTGCACGGACTGCGTCAGCACGCCCCGGATCTCCTGCCAACGCCCCTGTACGGCACGGATGTTGGGGCACCACTCGGAGCCGTAGCGGTGCTCCAGCGCCAGCTGCCAGCTGTCGGCCACCACCAGGTGGACCGCGCCGACCGTCGCCGGGATCTCCACCGGGGCGGCGCCCCGGACGGTCACCACCGCCCGCTGCGGCCACTCGCCCTCCACCGCCGTCACCGTGATCCGGCTCGGCCCCTGGTACCAGGCCATCGCTGCGGTCCTCCCTCGTCCGTCCGCGCCGGTTCGTCGCCCGGCCCCACCCGGTACCACGGACGGCGGGCCCGGGAGGTTCGAACCAGCGTGAACCGGTCGACCCCCGTGAACCGGTCGACCCCCGTGAACCGGTCGACCCCCGTGAACCGGTCGGCGCCGTGAACCGGTCGGCGCCCGCCGGCCGTGCAACCCGGCGAGCACCGTCACCCGGGGAGAGCACACGTGACCAGGACCGAATCACCGAGGCGGATCTCCGTGATCTGCTGCGCGGCCGCCGCCGGCCTCGTCACGGCCGGACTCCTCGCGGTGCACGTCCCGCCCCCACCCGCTCCCGCCCGGCCGCACCCGGCCGGCGCGGCGGGGCCCGCGGTGGCCGGAACCCCGGCCCGGCCACCGTCCGGCCCGACCCGCACCGGGGTCCGGGCACCGCTGCCGGACGGGGCGGACACCGCCGGGGCCCCGGCCGAGGCCCTCACCGTCCCCGCCGACCTCACCGACCTCACCGACCCCGCCGGAGGCCCCCGTTGAACGAGGACCCGCACGGCGCGACTCCGGGCCCTGGCCTCCAACTGCCCTGGATCGCCGAGGAAGAGGAAGACGAACCGGGCCCGCCGCACCCCACCGCCGCCACGCTCGCCGCCCGGCTGTCCGCCGGCCTCGGCCGGCTGGGCGACCGGTCCCGCTGGGACGCCCGCCGGATCGCGATGGCCGCCTCGATGGCCACCGGCGCGGTCCTGCTGCTCGTCGCCCCGTTCATCGAGCCGGACGGCGGCAGCGGCGACCCGGCCACGGCCGCCGCGCCGACCGGCCGCTCGCCCCTGGGCACCCACGGCCGGGCCCACCCCCCGACGCCCGCACCCACCGGGTCGACCGAGCCGACCGCGACGCCCGGCAGCTCCGCCGACCCCACCGGCACGCCCACCGGGAGCCCGTCCGCCGCGCCGTCCCCGACCGACGACCCGCACCAGGCCCCGCCCACGGCCCAGGCCTCCCGGCCCACCGCCCCGGCGGCCACCGCCCCCGCACCAGCCGCGACACCCGCCTCGGCCACCCCGGCCGCCCCGCAGGCCCCGCCCGCCCCACAGCCCGCCCCCGGCTACCGGGCCGTCGCCGGACTCGGCTGCTCCGGCCCCGGCGCCCGGTTCCAGGAGGTCGGGGCGTTCCGCCAGGGGGCCGACGGCTGGGTCACCGTCAGCAGCGGCGGCTACGGCGGCGATTCCTGCGACGGTCGGTACGACGCGGTCCCGATGTCCGGCGACCGCGCCAAGGACGACAACAGCACCTACGCCCTGTGGACCTTCGACACCGGCCCCGGCCCGGCCTCCTGCGGCGTCGCCGTCTACGTCCCGGACTCCTCCTCGGTCCAACAGGTCGGCGGCGCCCCGGCCTACTACACGGTGGCCGCCGCCTCCGGCGCCGATCTGGGCTCCTTCACCGTCGACCAGGTCTCCCACCGCGGCAGCTGGGTGGACGCCGGCACCTTCCGCGCCCAGGCCGGACCACTGACCGTCCGCCTCCACAACCGCGGCCAGGACTGGACCGGCTCCGGCCGGGCCACCCACGCCCACCTCGCGGCCGCCGCGGTCCGGGTCACCTGCCAGGGGTGACGCGACGCGCGGGTGACGGCAACCGTCACCCGCGCGAGCGCCCGTCCGGGCCTGCTGTCAGACCGTCGGACCGTCAGGCGGTCACCCGGTACCAGTACCCGCCGGTGCGCAGGCCGGCGTAGTGGACATTGGTGCCCGTCTCCTTGGCCTCGTACATCATGTCCGCGCCGGTGGCGGAGTCGGTGCCGGCGTAGATCACCACGTGGTGGGTGTCGTGCGGGCCGTTGCCGAAGTACTCGACGTCGCCCGGGCGGCGCTGGGACTCCGTGATCGGGGTGAGGTGCTTGTCCAGGGTCTGCTCGGTGGTGTCGCCGCCGTTGGCGAGGTCGATGCCGGCGCCGAACCAGAAGGCCGCGCGGACCAGGCCCGAGCAGTCCACGCCGACGGTGGTGTTGGCCGGGCAGGGCTGGATCGAACCGGTGTAGCCGTCGCAGGTGCCCAGCGACGGGCCGGGGCCCTCGCCGCGCAGCGAGTGGCCGCCGCCCCACACGTACGGGACGCCCAGGTAGGACTTGGCCGCGTTCAGGACCTTGGTGGAGTCGATCGGGCCGCTGGGCAGCGGGACGGGCTTGCTGCCGTAGAGGGCGTTCTTGACGGCGGTGCCGACGATGCCGTCGATGGTCAGGGCGTGCGCGGCCTGGAAGTTGCGCACCGCCGTGTCGGTGGCGGGGCCGAACTGCCCGTCCACGGTGAGGCGGCCCGCGTTGAAGGTGTTCAGCATGGACTGCAGGGTCTTGGCGCACGCGCCGGTGGCGCCCTTCTGCAGGTCCCCGCACTGGGTGCGCAGGTCGACCGTGCCGGAGGCGGCCGCCGCGGCCGCGTCTATGGCCGCCTTGGTGGCCCGGCCGACGATGCCGTCCACGTCCAGGGAGTGCGCGGTCTGGAAGTCGCGCACCGCCGTGTCCGTACCCGAGCCGAACTGCCCGTCCACGGTGAGGTGGGCGCCGGTCTGGTTGAGCTCCAGCTGGAGCTGGGTGACGCAGCCGTCGACCTCGCCCTTCTGGAGGTTGGCCGGGCAGGACGGAGAGGTGATCGGTATCGGGGCCGGCACGGTCGCGGCGGAGGCCGCCGAGGCGGTGAAGGCGCCGACGCCCGTCAGCACGGACGCCAGGGCCAGGCCCAGCGACAAGCGGCGCCGGGTGGGGAGGACGGTGTTCACAGGGGTCTCCAAATCCATGATGATTCGTCAGAACTCTGCCTCACCCGGCCACCCGTACGGGAGGGGTACGCCGTCCCATCCGCCGGACGGCCGCGTCTCACGGCACCCGCCCGGCCGATGGGACGAGCCGCCACCCGGGTACGGCACCCACCGGGCGCAGCCGTTGAGCTGGGCCGACGGACGGAAGGACGGCGTCCGCCGCAGCCCTCGGCCACCGGGGAATCCGCGGCGTCCCGGCCCGCATCCCGGGAAACCGTCCCGCACGTCCTCCACCGCGCGGGCCGCCACGCGCCCGGTCACCTCACGGACCCTCACCCCGCCCCGGGCCGGGCGGTCGGCCGCTCGGCCCGGGGCGGTGCCCGCTACCGGGCGCGCTCGCCTTCGCGGCGGCGGCGGGTGCCGACCATGCCGAAGGCGCCGCCGAGCAGCAGCAGGGCGCCGGCGCCCTCCATCAGGATGCCGGTGGCGTCGCCGCCGCCGGTGTGGGCCAGGGCCTGGCCGGTGCCGGTGCCCGTGCCGGAGGCCGTACCGGAGGCCGCTTCGGTGGTGGGCGCCGGGGCGGGGGCGGCGGGACTGGGGGACGTGGTGGGGGCGGAGGACTGGGTCGGGGTCGGGGCCGGGAGCGCCGTGGTGGGCTCGTCGGTGGGCGCCGGATCGGTGTCGGAGGCGGTCGCGGTGGGCGCCGGCGTCCGGCTCGGCTGAGCCGTTCCGGTGCCCGTGCCGGTATCGGTCGGCGCGTCGGTCGGGGTGGTCGGGCCGGGCGCGGGGGCCGAGACCGTGGTGCAGTCCGCCGTCGGCGTCGCGGGGGCCGTACGGGTGCTCGTGGCGCGGGACTCGGTGGGGGACGCGGCGGAGGCGGTGGGCCCGGGCGTCCCGTGCTTGGTCCGGCTCGCGCTCGGGCTCGCCGTGGGCCCGTCGGAGCCGTCGTCCGTCGGACCGGCCGGCTCCCCGGCCGTGGCGGTGGCGGTGCTCGCCGCGCGCCGCTCCTGCTGCCGGGTGGCCGTCGGCGACGGTGAGGCGCCCGATTCCGGCGGCTGGTGGTCGTCCGCCGGCATCCCGGTGGCGGTGGTGGCCTCGGTTGCCGCGCGCCGGGTCTGCTTGCGGGTGGCCGTCGGAGCGGGTGACCCGCCGTCGGCCGCGGGCTTCGCGGTGGTGGTCACACCGGTGGCGGGCTCGGGATTGGCGGGCTCGGGGTCCGGGCAGTGGGAGCTGGTGCCGACAGGTCCCCCAGGGGTGGAGTCGACGTGGTAGCCGGCCACGATCCTGGTGAACGCGTACGGGTCCTGCTGGATCCCGCCGCAGACCGAGGCGCTCTCCGCGGTGAACTCCCCGCTGCACGGGCGGTCCCGGTTGACGGCCCAGTAGGTGAAGCGGGCCAGGTGGTGGGCGGCCGCGAAGTCCCGCATGGCGCGGAAGTCCGCCGGGCCGACCAGCTCGTCCTTGCTGTCGGAGTGCCCGTTGAGGGAGGACAGGCCGGTGTGCCGCCAGGCGGTGTCCGCGTCGTAGCCGTAGGCGTGGACGAGGGCCTGCTGGAGGCCGGTCAGGGCGGAGACGGTGGCGTCGACCATGGTGCCGGGGTGGCTGTCGAAGTCGAACGGCATCACCACCCAACCGTCCACCTCCACGCGGGCCTTGGCGGCCCGGGCGATCAGGTCGGCGCCGTCGGCGTCCGGGCCGTTCAGTTCGGTGCTGAAGGTGACGTAGACCCGCAGGCCGGGATTCTTCGCCTTGACCGCCCCGAGCGCCTCGACCACTCGCTGCCGGGCGTCGGCGCTGGTCAGCTCGGTGGACTCGATGTCGATGTCGATCGCCTTCAACTGGTAGGCGTCGATCACCTTCTGGTAGGCGGCGGCGAGTTGGGTGGAGTCCGCGCACTTCTCGCCGAGCTTGGCGCCGTCCCAGCCGCCGAAGGAGGCCACCACCTCGCCGCCGGCCGCGCGGATCGCCTTGATCTTCGCCTCGTCGTCCCCGCCGGTCAGCGGACGGCTGCCGTCCCAGCGCGGGTCGCAGCCCTGGCCGGCGAGCAGGAAGGCGAGGGTGAACTGCTTGAGCCCGGTCGCCTTCATCACCGCGACCGGGTCCTGGGCGTCGCCCCAACCCAGGTACTCGTAGGCGGCGTTGAGGCCGACCGGGTCGGTGGCGGCGGCCGGGGCGTCGTTCTGCGCGACGATCAGGACGCCGCCGGCCGCGATCGCGGTGGCAGCGGCGGCGATCCGCCGACGGCGGCTGAGCCGGTGTTTGGGCATGGCGGTCGCTCTCCTGAGTCAGGGCCGGCCGACACCCGGCCCGTCCCGGGTCCGCCGCCGCCCACGGGGATTTCTCGCCGGGGGATACGGCCCGCCGCCCCGCTCCGGTTCACCGTTCCCCCGGTCGGCCGTCGCCCCGCCGCACGGCACGGCCCACCTCGGCCCGCCTCAGCTCAGCGCCAGGTGCACCGCCGTGGTCAGCAGGTAGCCCAGCGCGAAGACAACCGCCGTACGGCGCAGCCCCGTTGACCGGAGCAGGACGGCCGCGCTGCCGAACCAGACCAGGTCCAGCACCGCCCGGGCCGCCCCGTGCAGCGGCACCTGCGCGCCCGGTGCGCCGAACAGGGCCCAGACCGCGACGTACCCGGCGGGCAGGGCGAGGGCGAGTGCCCAGCGGGCCGGCCGGGTGGTGCGCCGGGTGAGTGCGAACCGTACGGCGGCGGCGTAGACGGCGAGTTCGAGCAGGAAGGCGAGCGCGTCGTCGGCCGTGCGCAGCAGCGCGGTCATCGTGCGCCCCCGGTGGCCCGCCGCGCCGTCGCCAGGTGCGGCAGCGCCAGGGCGCCGGCCCCGAGCGGCGGTGAGTCCGTCATCGTCCCCCGCATATCAAGCACATCTCCAATGATTCGAGCTCTGAATGATTCTGTGGAGATATTATCGCTGCCATGGACGCCGTCAACCCCCCTTCGCTGACCTCCTCGCTCGCCTTCCGCCTCGGCACCCTGGGCACCGTCGCCACCGCGCGCTTCACCGCCGCCGTCGAGAGCCGCGGCCTCAAGCCGAAGCACGTCGCGCTGCTCGCCACCCTCGACGCGGGTGCCGCCGCCTCCCAACTGGAGCTGGCCCAGGTGATGGGAGTAGCTCCGAGCCTGGTGGTCAGCCTGGCCGACCAGTTGCAGGCGCTGGGCGCGGTGGCCCGCGAGCGCGACCCCGCCGACCGCCGCCGCCAGACGCTGACCCTCACCGCGGACGGCCGCGCCCTGCTGCACGAGTGCACCGCCCTGGCGCACGCCGTCGACGACGAGTTGGCCGCCGCCCTCTCCCCCGCCGAACGCGAGTCCCTCCGCCGGGCCCTGGGTGTGCTCGCCCGCGAGGCCGGGCTGCCGGTCGAGGAGTGACCCCGGGGTCCGGCCCCCAGGCCCCCGGAACGCGAAGGCGGCGCCGGTGCCCTCGCACCGACGCCGCCCGCCGCCCGCCGCCCGCCGCCCGCCGCCCCACCGACCAGCCCTACCGACCGCCGCCCTACCGACCGGCCCGTGCCGTGACCGAGACGGTTCGCCGGGTGGGTGCGGTCAGTCGGAGCGCGCCGCCTTCCACACCCATGTGGTTCGGCGGGGAAGGCCGTCCAGTTCCTGGCGGCCGGTGCACCAGAGCAGCACCTGGACGGGGTCTCCGGGAGGAGCGTCGGGGAACAGCCGACCGAGGACGGCCGCGCACAGCGGTGCGGGCGGCTGCCAGTCCACGGCCAGCCCCTGGGTGATGTCGTGCGTGTGCAGCAGGATTTCGGCGACGCCCATGGCCGCGAAGCCCTCGGGATCGCAGGGACCCCAGTGCCAGGCACGCGAGGTCGGACCGGCCGCGGCCAGTACGGAGCTGAGGAGGCGGCCGCAGGCGGCGACCGTCCGGAGCACGTCGGCCGGGGAGGCGGTGGGGCGGACGGTCAGGTCGAACGGGAGGTAGGAGTCGGCGGGACGTGCCGCCACCTGCCCCGCGTAGGCCAGCAGGTCGTGCGCGATGTGAGCCGCCGTCTCCCAGCAGCTCCACTCCAGCGGACCGGCCGGCACCGTCCAGTCCTCGTCGGCATGCGGTCCCAGGACCTTCAGCGACTCCGCCAGGGCTGTGTCGACGTCCCGGTGGTCCATGTGCAGCTCCTCGTGCGGTGCGAAGGGGATGTGGCCGCGGCGTCTTCACGCCCGCCGGCGCAGGTGGGCGCGTCGCCTCAGACCTCGCCGAGGAATCCCGGGTCGGTCAGCCCCGCCTGCCCGGCGAGGTCGGCCGCCACTCCGAGCACCTCGTGCATCGGCACCGCCCGGCGGCTGGTGGCCGCCAGGTCCGCCTGGGCCTGCTCGGACCACAGGAACGGGAACACCGTGATCCCCTGGGAGGGGGTCAGGGCCGCTGCCTCGGCCCGCCAACCGGGCCAGCGCACACCGTCGTAGAAGCTCTCCGCACCGCCCGAGAGCAGCCAGGAGACCCAGGCCGAGTGGCCGATCTCCAGGGCCTCCCATTCCAGGGTGTCGGGAGCGAAGTAGGTGATCTGCCCCGGCGCGCCCGGACGGCCCGCCGCCGCGGGGTCGTGGCCGTTCAGCGCGAAGACCCCGCCCACGGCGTCGTGGCCGACGACGAGACCGTCCGCGGGGTGCCAGGCGGACTCGAAGGCCGCCGGGAACCCGTTGACCCGGCCCAGGCTCGGCAGGCTCCCGGCCGCGGCCGAACCGCCGCCGAACACCCGCACCCACCCGTCGTCCAGCAGCAGCCCGCCCGTGTTCAGGACCAGGGCGCCGAGCACCGACCGCGCCGTCACCTGCAACTGCAGGAGGCAGCGGCGCCCCTCCTCCTGGTCGACCGGCAGCACCTCCACCGGCACGGCCGCCGCCGCGATCGCCGCCGCCAGCTCGGGCCACGCCGGATCGTCCACCTCGGTCAACTCGTCGATCTCTCGCATCCGAGGATGATCGCACCGAACCCGCCAGGCCCCGGCATCCGCCCGCCCGCCCGCCTGCCCGCCCGCCTGCCCGCCTGCCGGTCGGGGCCGGCAACTGCCGTTGCCCGCTCGGCACCTGCCCGCCGGGAGGCCGCTCCGCTAGTGGGCGGTGCGGCCGAGGGGCGGGGTGCGGGGGCGGAGGACCTCGCCCTGGGGGCCGAACATGACCAGGTACTCGACCGGGGCGTCGGTCCCGGCGTTCGCGACGCCGTGGGGGGTGCGGGTGTCGAACTCGGCGACGTCACCGGCGACCAGGATCAGGTCCTGGTCGCCGAGGGCCAGCCGAAGCCGCCCGTACAGGACGCAGAGCCACTCGTACCCGTCGTGGGAGGACTGCCGGGGCCGGGCCGGTGGCGCGTCGACGTCGGCGGTGGCGGTGGCGGTGGCGGCGGGCAGGACGTGCTTGTGGGCGTGCAGGCCACCCACGTAACGGGTCAGCGGCAGCACGGACTTGTCGGTCGCGTCGGGGCGCCGCCGCCGTGTCGTCGTGCCGACGGGGGGAGCGGGAGCGGTGCCGGCCAGCTCGTCGAGCGAGACGCCGTACTCCTGCGCGAGCCGCAGCAGCACCTCCAGGGTCGGTCGGCGCCGGCCGGTCTCGATCCGCGACAGCGTGCTCAGGGCGATCCCGGTCGCGCGGCTGACGCCGGTGAGGGTGGTCCCGCGGCGCTCGCGTGCGGCCCGCAGCCGGGGGCCGATGCTCGCCAGCACGTCGGCCGTACGGTCGTCCGTCACCGCTGCCCGCCCCCTCCGGTCGTACCGTCGCCGACGCCCTGTCCTGCCAGTTTGCCAGGATGTCAAGGATCTTCGCGCCGGGCGGGCGCGGCGCCGCATGATCGGTGGGCAGCCGCACCCGCCCGTTCACCGAGGAGTTGCGATGAACCGCCCCTTGCCGTCCGCCGAACCGCACCACCGCACCGTCGAGGGGCCCGCCGGGCGCCTGCACCTGGTCGAGCAGGGCAGCGGACCGCTGGTGCTGCTCCTGCACGGCTTCCCCGAGTCCTGGTACTCCTGGCGCCACCAGCTCCCGGCCCTCGCCGCGGCGGGGTACCGGGCCGTGGCACTCGATGTGCGCGGCTACGGCCGGTCCTGCACGCCTGCCGGGCCGGACGCCTACCGGATGGTCGACCTGGCGGCGGACAACGTCGCCGTGGTCCGCGCCCTCGGCGAGGAGCGGGCGGTGCTCGTCGGGCACGACTGGGGTGCCGGGATCGCGGCCACCTCCGCCCTGCTGCACCCCGGGGTCTTCCGCGCCGTCGCCCTGCTGAGCGTCCCCTACGCGCCGCCCGGCGGCCCTCGCCCCGGCGAGGTCCTCGCCCAACTGGGCGGCGAGGAGGAGGAGTTCTACGTCTCCTACTTCCAGGAGCCCGGCCGGGCCGAGGCGGAGATGGAATCCGACCTCCGGGGCTGGCTCGCGGGCTTCTACGCGGCCCTGTCCGCCGACACCATGCCGGGCCGGGACGAGCCGGACCCGCACTTCCTGGCCCGCGCCGGCGGCCGGCTGCGCGACCGCTTCCCCCGGGGCGCGCTCCCCGGCTGGCTGACCGAGGAGGACCTCGACGTGTACGCGGGCGAGTTCGAGCGCACCGGCATGACCGGGGCGCTCAACCGCTACCGCGCCATGGACCGCGACTGGGCGGACCTCGCCCCGTACCGCGGCGCGCCGATCGAGCAGCCGTCCCTGTTCATCGGTGGGGCGCTGGACGCCTCCACGACCTGGCTGGCCGACGCGATCGCCGCCTTCCCCACCACCCTGCCCGGCCTGGAGGCCGCCCACCTCCTCGACGGCTGCGGGCACTGGATCCAGCAGGAGCGGCCCGCGGAGGTCAACCGCCTGCTGACCGAATGGCTCGACGCCCTCCCGGCCTGACGGCACGCCCGGGCTGGGGCGGCGGGCCTGCGGCCGTCACTCGTCCTCGCAGGAGGAGTGGGGTTCGTACGGCTCGAAGTCGCGGTGGTCGAGGAGTTCCGCGATGGAGAAGGGGTGCCGGTGGTCGGTGAGGAGGCGGTGGACGAACTCGGCGGTGGAGCCGTCGAAGCGGGCCTCGTGGTCGCCGTCCTCGTTGCGGGCGATGACCGGCCACCGGTCCGGGTCCGGGCCCTCCGTCAGCCAGTAGAACTGGTCGGCCTGGGCGGAGCCGGCCCACTGCAGGAGCCCGCCGGGGGCGGGGTGGAGCCGGTAGGGGTGGTAGACCGCGGCGATGTCGGGGTGGGCGGCGGCGAGTTCGGCGAGGGTTCGGGCGTTCCTCACCAGACAGGAGGGATCGTCGGAGCCGGGCTGGGGACCGGGCAGGAAGATGTCGAGGAAACCCGCGAACGTGCCGGGGCCGAAGTGCTCCACCAAGTGCCGGTAGTCGGCGGGCAGGGCGGTGCCGAGCCCGGCCTCGGCCGACGGCCAGTCGACGGACCACTGCCGCGACCGGGGCCGGCCGGTCACCGCGGCGAGCCGTCGCACCCAGCGGGCGCCCGACCCTTCGGCCCGGTCATCCTCCTCGAAGTAGTCGGCGGGAAGGGCGAGTTCCGCCGGGTCCGCCCGGGGAGCCGTCAGCACGAGGAGCTGAGGTTCGCCGCTCCCGCCGTCCGGCCGGACGATCCCGCAGCCGACCCAGCGCCCGCCCACCGCCCACCCGCACAGGTCGACCACGCCCCCGGGGAACGCTGACACCAACGGCAGCCCGCGGCCCTCGTCGAGGGTGGGGTCGACGAAGCCGCCGGTGGCCAGGGTGCGCGAGGACCCCCAGCGGGGGCGCAGCGCCTCGACCAGGCGGCGCAGGGCGGCGTCCAGGCCACCCCCGGTCGCCACGGGCAGGCGGGCGAGGCCAGGTGCCGGACGGGCCAGCAGGGCGTCGACGCGGTGGAGGTGGTCGGCGAGTTCGTCCATCGCACCAGTCAACCGCAGGCCACTGACACCTCCTCTCCCTCCCCCGCCCGCCGGATGAGAGGATCTCGCCGAAAGTTCTGTGCGAGGAGACACCGTGAACGACCGCTCGAAGCATGACCACTCCGACTGGGAGGAGGTCGTGCTCGCGGCCCGCGAACGTGCCCGCGCCCGGCAGGCCCTCATGGTCGACCGCTTCGGGCCGTCGGGTGACGTGCAGTACCACTGGTCGTTGGACGATGCGCGGATCACCTGGTCGCGCGCCGGGAAGGTGTTCCTCGCCGGCCGCCTCACGATGATCGGCAGCGTCAGCCTCGCCCAGCAGTCCTGGCTGTGGTCCTGGGCGAACGACTCGCTGCCGCGCGCGGTCCTCGGCGACATCGAGCGGGTCCGGCGGTACGGCGAGGAGAACGACTTCCCCGTCCTGCCGTGGCCGGGCTTCGACAACCGTCCCGAGCTGGTCGCCGAGGCCCGGATGGTCGCGGCGTCCGTGCTGGACGCCGACGGGCTGTGGGCGGAGTCCACGGACGACGGGCAACTCCACTTCCTGGTCCACGACCTGGCGCCCGCCACCGGTTGACGGCCACGGGCGTGCGGGCGCCGGGCCAGGCCGCTGATCGCGGCGGGCCCGCGCGAGCCGCCCGCCGGAACCGGGCGATTCGCGCCGGGAAGACCTCCCCCGAGCCGCGAGCATGGAGCCGTGAACCACGCCCGTACCCGGCCCCCGGAGGCGCAATGAGCAGGACCGTCGGTGACGACACCCCCCTGGTGGGGGCGAACAGCCCGTTCTTCCGGATCGTCAAGGAGGGGCTGGACGGCCTGGTCGACGGCGAGGACTTCTACGACCTGCTGGCCGAGGACGTGGTCTTCGAGTTCGTGATCACCGTCCCGGGGTACCCGCGGCGGGTCGAGGGGCGCCAGGGGATCGTCGACCTGTACCGCGACTACGGCGACTACGTGGAGCTGCACGGCGCGGACGGCCTCCGGGTGCACCGGGACCGGGAGACCTCGGTGGTGGTGCTGGAGTACGCGGTCCACGGCAGGTCGGTTCCGACGGGGCGGCCCTACGACAACCACTTCGTCTCCGTGCTGACCGTCGAGGACCGCAAGGTGAAGCACTGGCGCGACTACCTCGACCCGGTCGCCGTCTTCGACGCCCAGGGGTGGCCTCGGGGCGGACGGCCGTAGCGAGCCGTCGTACCCGAGGTTCAGCCCGGCCTCGGACCCGGCCTCGGCCCCGGCGCCCGCGCGTCCGCCGGGACGGCCGGGGCCGGGGCCGGGCCCGCGCCGGGGGGCTCGGTGCGTCGGACGACGGGTGTGGTGCGGAGGAGGTCGGCGAGGAGGCGGTCCATCAGGGCGCACTCCCCGGGGTCGGCGCCCTCGGCGCCCTCGGGGGCGGTGTGGGTGTGGCCGTGGGGCGGCTCCGTCGGGGTGGGCCCGGTGGCCGGTCCGCGGCAGGCTTCGGCGAGGGTGCGGCTCAGCCGGTCGAGGATGCGCTCCGGCCCGCCGTCCGCCACCCGGTCCGGGCCCGGACGTTCGGTCAGCTGCCGGGCCAGGCCGGTGACCAGGCCGCGGGCCAGCTCCAGGGCCTGGTCGGCGGTTTCGAAGGCGCGCGCGGAGAGGCACTGGGTGGGGACGGCGGTGGTGAGGCGTTCGAGGGCCGCGGCGGCCGCGTCGACGGCGTGGTCGAGGAGGCGGCGGGTGGCCTCGGCCCGGTCGTGGGCGGGGAGTTCGGCGGCGAGTTCGGCGGCGTAGAGGCCCGCCAGGCGGTCACCGCGGAAGCGGCCGGGCGAGGCCTCCTGGACGAGGTGGGCCGCGTCCAGTTCGGCGAGGAGTTCGCGCGCGCGGGCCCGGGGGACACCGGCGAGGGCGGCCGCGGCGGCGCTGTCGAGGGTCCCGCCGGGGTGGAGTCCGGACAGGGTGAACAGCCGACGGGCCTCGGCGGGCAGGGCGCGGACGGTCCGGCCGAGGGCCGCCGCGATGCCGAGGGTGCCACCGGTGGCGAGGGCGGCGAGTCCGGTGGTCCGGTCGGACATCTCGTGGACGAGGTCGTCGAGGGACCAGGCGGGCCGGGAGGCGAGCCGGGCGCCGGCCACCCGGAGGGCGAGGGGCAGTCCGTCGCAGAGCGCGGCGAGCCGACGGGCGGCGGCCGGGTCGGCGGCGACCCGCTCGGGGCCGGCGATCCGGCCGAGCAGGTCGACGGCCTCGTCCTCGGACAGGCCGCCGACGGGCAGCGGGATGGCGGCCTCGCGGACGACGAGGTCGGTGAGCCGGGAGCGGCTGGTGACCACCACGACGGGTTCGGGGGCGCCGGGCAGCAGCGGTTCGACCTGTTCGGCGGAGCGGGCGCCGTCGAGGACGATCAGCAGCAGCCGACCCTCGGTCAGCCGCCGGAACAGGGCGCCCGCCCGGGCCTGGTCCTCGGGTACCTCGGCGGGCGGGACGCCGAGGCGGGTGAGCAGGAGGGCGAGGGCGGCGGCCGGGGTGAGGGGTTCCTCCTCTCCGAAGCCGCGCAGGTCGAGGTGGATCCGGCCGTCGGGGAAGCGGTCGGCGCCGGCGTGGGCCCAGTGCAGGACAAGGCTGCTCTTCCCGGCCCCGGCGACTCCGGTGACGAGCACGGGCCGGCCGTCGGCGCGGCAGGCGGCGTCGTCCAGGCGGCGCAGGTCGTCGGCGCGCCCGACCAGGGCGGTGCCGGGCCTGGGCAGGGCGTCGCCGGGGCCGGATACGGAGGTGGGGACGGAGGCGGGGACGGGGACAGGGGCGGAAATGGAGACGGGATCTGCGGGACGGCCGTCCCCGGCCTGTCGGAGGCAGCGGGCCAGCAGGGCGACCGCGGGCTCGCGCCGGGGGTCGGCGGTGACGACGGCCTGGAGGTCGTCGAGGGCCTCGGCGCCCCGGCCGAGGGTCAGCAGCCGTTCGGCGAGCCGCTCGACCGCGTGGGTACGGGCGGTGTCGAGCCGTCGGCCGGTGGTGGCGGTCAGGGTGAGCGAGCCGGAGTCGGTGAGGGCGGGACCGTCCCAGAGGTCGAGGGCCTCACGCAGGAGTGCGGCGGCCCGTACGGCGTCGGCGGTCTCCTCGGCGGCGGCCGCCAGTCGTTGGAAGTGCTCGGCGTCGACCAGTTCGGGGTCCCCGACGAGGACGTAGCCCTGGGCGCGGGTGAGCAGGGTGAGGCCCTCGCCGAGGCTGCGCCGGACGGCGGAGACGTGCCCGTGCAGGGCGGCGCGGGCGGTGGGCGGCGGCGCGCCCTCCCACACCGTGTCGAGCAGCCGCTCGACGGTGACGTGGTCGTTGAGTTCGCTCGCGAGCAGGGCGAGCACCGCTCTGCGGCGCGCACCCGCCAGGGCGACGGGGCGCCCCTGCTCGCAACGGAGCTCGACTCGGCCCAACAGCCGGACGCGCACACCCACTCCCTGAGTGCCGGGGACATGACGGAACGGGCTGAGGATACGAACCGGGGCGATCTTCGTCCAAGCCCCCGAACCGATTGGTAAAGCAACACAACTACCAAGGGACGTTTGGGAATCGAGCACATCTGACCAGCGTCCGACGGAACTCAAGGTTCGCCCGGAGTTCACCTGGCGCTCACCGCGCCCACGCCGTCTCCGCCGTTGCCGGGGGTGATCACCACCCCTGATCGACGCGCGTAGACTCATATGTCGGACAGGATGATTGAATGACCCGTCCCGGTCTTCCTGCCGGGAGCGGCAGACCTGGGGAGCGCATGCGCATTCGGCTGCTCGGACCCACCGAGCTCACGGCCGCGGACGGCCGCACCACGCCGATCACCGGGGCCAAGCGCCGCGCGGTCCTGGCGCTGCTGGGACTGGAGTTCGGCCGGTGCGTCCGGATCGAGCGGTTCTACGACCTGATGTGGGCCGAGGAACCCCCGGTCCAGGCCAGGGCCGCGCTCCAGGGGCACATCGCCGCCCTGCGCAAGCTGCTGCACGGCACCGGACTCACCCTGCGCACCCAGGCCCCGGGCTACCTCCTGGACGGCGACCGCGAGTCGGTCGACCTCCACCGCTTCACCGCCCTCACCACCCGCGGCGCGACCGAACCGGACGACACCGCCGCGGCCGCCCTGCTCGGCGAGGCGCTCGACCTGTGGAAGGGCCCCGCACTCGCCGACCTGCCCGACACCGAGCAGCGCCGCGGCCACGCCAACCGGCTGGACGGCGTCCGCGAACAGGCCCTGCACGACCGGGCGGAACGCCTGCTGCGCTGCGGTCGCGGGGCCGCCGCCGTCCCGGCGCTCGAACAGCACCTGCACACCGACTGGCTCCAGGAGCCGACCGTCGCCCTGCTGGTGCGCTGCCTCCACCAGGCCGGGCGCCCGGCCGAGGCCCTGCGCCGCTACCACCGCACCCGGGCCGCGCTCGCGGCCGAACTGGGCCTGCACCCGGGCGCCGCGCTCCAGGCGGCCCTGACGGCCGTGCTGGCCGAGGAACCGGCCCCGGCCGACGGCGGCCCGGCCCGCAGCAACACCCCGTCCCGGGCCCAGACCCCGGACCAAGCCCACGCCCCGTCCCGGGCCCACACCCCGTCCCGGGCCCAGAACCCGGACCGGCCGCACCCCCCGACGGCACTCCCCCGGCCCGCCGCCCCGCTCCCCCGCCGTACGGCCGGTTTCGTCGGCCGCGCGGCCGAGCTGCGCTGGCTCGACCGCGCCTGCGGCCCCGACCGCCCCGACCACGCCCTCGCCGTCGTGGTGGGCGCGGCCGGCGCCGGGAAGACCGCGACCGTGGTCCGCTGGGCGCACACCGCCGCCGACGGCTTCCGGGACGGCCACCTCCACTGCGACCTGCGCGGCTTCGACCCGGCCCGGCCGAGCACCCCCGGCGAGGTGCTGGCCGGCTTCCTGCGGGCCCTCGGTCTGGCCGAGGCCGAGATCCCCGAGGAGCACGCCCGCCGCGCGGCGCTCTACCAGGCCCTGACCGCGGAGCGCGAACTGCTGGTGCTGCTGGACAACGTGCGCGTCGCCGAGGACGTCGGCGAGCTGCTGCCCGCCGGTCCGCGCTGCGCCACCGTGGTGACCAGCCGTCACACCCTGGAGGACCTGATCGTCACCGAGGGCGCCGCGCTGCTGCGCCTGGAGGCCCTGCCGGAGGCCGACGCGTTGGCGCTGCTCGCCCAGGTGCTGGGCGAACGGCGGGTCGCCGCCGAACCCGCCGCCGCGCTGCGGCTGGCCGGGCTGTGCGACCACCTCCCGCTCGCGCTGCGGATCGCCGCGGCCCGGCTGGCCGCCCAGCCCTCGTGGACGGTGGCCGACCTGGTGGCCGAGGCCGAGGACGACCGCACCCGGCTCCCCGCGCTGGACGCCCAGGGCGGGGTCAGCGTGCGCTCCGCGCTCAACCTGACCCTGCGCCGGCTGCCGCCGACGGCGGCCCGGCTGGTCGCGCTGCTGGCCGTCCACCCCGGCCCGGAGATCGACGTGCCGGCCGCCGCCGCGCTGCTGGCGGCCCCGCCGGCCGAGGTCCGCGGCGCGCTCGGCACCCTGGCCGCCCACCACCTGCTGACCGAGACCGCCCCGGGCCGCTACGGCCGTCACGACCTGGTCCGGCTCTACGGCCGGGAGCTGCTCGACGGCGATCCGCCCGCCGCGCGGCACGCGGCGCTGGCCCGGCTGCTGGACCACTACCTGGCCGCCGCGACGGCGGGTGCCGCCCGGCTCCAGCCGCACCTCACCGAGTTCGAGCGGCCGGTGGCGTTCCCGCCGCCCGTCCTGCCCGAACTGCCGGATGTGCGGGCCGCGTTGGACTGGTTCCGCACCGAGGAGCCGACCGTCCGGGCCCTGGTGGCCGCGGCCACCGGGGCGGGTGAGCACGACCGCGCCTGGCGGCTCGCCTTCCTCGCCAACTGCCTCTACTTCGGGGCCGGTCGGCTCACCGACCGGCTCGACTGCCTGCGGCACGGCCTCACCGCGGCCACCCGCACCGGGGACGTGGTGGCGACCGCCCTGGTGGAGGCCGCCACCGCGCGGGCGCTCAGCGGCCGGCGGCGCCCGGTCGAGGCGCTCGCACTGGCCCGCCGCGCCGCCGGGCGGACCGCGGCGCACGACGGACCGGCCCAGATCTACACCATGGCGGTGCTGGCCACCGCCCTCGCCGACCACGGCAACCTGGCCGAGGCCGTCGAACTCTCCGACGCCACCGTGCGCCGACTGGACGAACTCGGCCTGCACCAGGCGGGGGCGGCCGTCCTGAGCAACGCCGCCACCCTCGCCGCCCTGACCGGGGACGGCGCGGCCGCCCTGCGGCACGCCAGCGAGGCCCGCCGGCTGCTCGCCGCGCACCCGCACTCCACCTTCCACCTGTTCGCGCTCGCGGACGAGGCGCACGCCCTCCACCTGCTGGGCCGGGTGGTGGAGTCCGAACAGGCCTGGCAGGAAGCGGCGGAGCGCTGCCGGGCCAGCGGGTCACTGCACCTGGAGGCCGCGGTCGAGCGGCGTTTCGCGGACTTCCTGCTGGCCACCGACCGCCCCGCCGAAGCGGCCGAACGGCTGGGCCGGGCACGGGAGTTCCACGCCGGGTCGGGTGACACCCGGGGCGCCGCCGAACTCGCGGCGCGGATCGCGGTGATCGAACGGGCAACCTCGGCTCAGACCGAACGGACCGAACGGACCGATCAGACCGCGACGCCGATACCCCGCGCCTCCAGGATCGGGCGCAGCGCCCGTACGGCGTAGAAGCTGCGGGACTTCACCGTCCCCACCGCGACGCCGAGCACCTGCGCCGCCTCGGCCATCGAGCGGCCGCGCAGGTGCAGCTCCACCAGCACCTCCCGGTGGAGCGGCTGGAGTTCGGCCATCGCCGTCTCCAAGTCGCGCGCGGCGATGAGCTGTTCATAGGCGTCGTGGGTGGCCGGGTGCTCGTCAGGGGTGTCGTCGGCGACTTCCCGGACCCGCGCGGTGGTCATCCGGAAGTGGTCGATGGCGATCCGGCGGGCCACCGTGAACAGCCAGGGCCGGGCCTGTTCGAGGCCGCGCTGGATGGCGGCCGGGTTCTGCCAGGCGCGCAGCAGGGTCTCCTGGAGGATGTCCTCGGCCTTGCCGCGGTCACCGCTGGTGACTCTCAGCAGGGCCCGCATCAGGTACGGGGCGTGCAGGCGGTACAGCTCCGCCAGGGTGTCCTGGTCCAGGGTCGGGCGGCCCCGGGCGGGCTGGTCGGTGCCCTGGGGGGCGCCTTCGGGGGAAGCGGCGGCTTCCTCGGCCACGGCTCTGATCCTTCGCTCCGGTACAACGGCGTCGGCGAGGAGCGGCGGGGCTGCTGCTCAGCGTGGTCCCCGGGGCCTCGCCCTGACGGGATCACCGTTCCAGCAGCGGCCAAATTCCGCCCAACGGTCGGCCAACGACCTCGGCGGGCCGTCACGTTGGTCGGCGTTGGCGCGCGTTGGTCCGCGTTGGCGGCCGTTGGCGCAGGTCAGCGCAGGTCAGGCCTCGGGTCGGGTCGGGTCAGCTCCGATCAGCTCCGCGCCGCCAGGGCGGCAGTGAGGCGCTGGACGCCCGCCTCGCCGAAGCGCCGGATCAGGACGGCCACCCAGCCGCCGAGTTCGGCGCGCTCGCGCTCGGTCCAGTCGGCAGCGGACGGGTGCTCGTCCACCACCAGGACCCGGGCGAGCAGCAGTTCGTCGGCGCCCGGCACCGACCGGGCCGGTCCGCCCGGGCCCAGAGCGGGCAGGCCCCGTACGGCCAGTCCTCGGGCCACCGCCACCACGTCCCGGGCGGGGGCCTCCGGCACGCTCCAGCCGGTCGGGCCGGGCCCGTCCCCGGCCGCCGCGGCGGGGCCCTCCCGTCCGGCGTCCTCGGCCAGCCAGCCACCGATCAGCCGCCGCGCCGTCTCCTCCTCGTCCCGCCCCGCCTCCACGCCCGCCACCGTCGCCGTCCCCGTCGTCATCGGATCCCGCCTCGCCGTCCGCCCGGCCCGTGGGACCAGGGCCGTTCCGTTCCCGTCGAATGGTTGAACGGATAACGTGCTCGCGAATGTTCAGCGGTTCGTGACCGATGGGGCACCTGGTGTTGGACGGCGCGCCACGCGCCCTCAGCCCCTGCCGAGGGCCCGGCCCGCGCCGACGGCCCTGCGGCGGCCGAGCCGGACGGTCAGCCCGCCGAGGCCGACCAGCAGCACCAGGCCCGCACTGCCGCCCGCCACCGCCAGGGCGCGCCGGGCGCCCGCGCGGTCCGGCCCCGGGGGGACCGTCACCGGCGCCACGGCCGGGGCCGGTGCGGCGGTGGGCCAGGAGGCCGTCACGGCCGCCACCGGGTCCACCGTGCCGTAGCCGACGGCCCGGTCCGGCAGCGCGGTGCCCGGGTGGTAGGCGGTGGCCTCCAACCGGCGGGTGAGCTGCTCCGGGGTCAGTTCCGGGCGCAGGGCCAGCAGCAGGGCGGCGGCGCCGGCCACGTAGGCGGTGGCGCAGCCGGGGCCGGAGGCCGTGAACGCGCCGCCGCCGGGGCCGGGGCCGGTCACGCCCTCGCCGGGCGCGGCGAGGTCCACCCGCCCCTCCGGGACGGCGGCGGGAGCGCCGCCCGGGCCGACCGAGGCGACCGCGAGCACCCCGGGGTAGGAGGCGGGGAACACGGCGGCGCTGCCCGCGCCCCGGGCGTCCGGCCCCACCGGGGCGACCACCAGGGCCCGGTGCGCCGCCGCGTACCCGACCGCCTCGCTCAGTGCGTCGCTCGGACCGGGGACGGGCACCACCACCGCGATCACCCGGGCGCCCCGGTCGACGGCGGCGCGGATCCCGGCGCCCAGCAGGTCGGGTGTGGTGGAGCCGGCGTCGTCGGTGACCGCCACGGCCAGCACCCGGGCGTCCGGGGCGAGTCCCGCGGAGCCGCCGTCGGCCCCGGCGCGCCCGGCCACCAGCCCGGCCGTGAAGGTGCCGTGGCCGACGCAGTCCCGGCCCGCGTCGCCGGAGCCGGTGAGCCGGGGCCCGAGCTGGAGCCGTCCGGCCAGGGCCGGTGCTCCGGCGTCCACCCCGGAGCCGACCACCGCGACCGTCACGCCCGCGCCCCGGCTCACCGGCCAGGCCTCCTCGGGACGCAGCTCCGCCCGGGCCCAGCCGGGGGCGGGGGCGGGCCGGTCGGAGGGCGGCAGGCAGCCGTTCCTCTGGACGTCAGGCCGGGTCTGGGTGAGCGGCGGCGGGGCGTCCGGGCCGCCGGTGGGCGCCGGGGCGGGCGTGGCGGCCGCCGCGCCGGCGGGCGCGGTGCCCACCAGCAGCGCGGCGGCGAGCACCACTCCGGCTCCGCGCCACCGGGCCTTCGCCGCCGCCCCGTACGGCCCGTGCGGCCCGTACGACCCGCCGCTCATGCCGCGCTGCCCGAACGCGCCGGGGCCACGTCCTGGGGCAGCAGCAGGCTGAGGTCGGCCAGGTCCGAGACGTCCAGGCGGCTGAGCCGGCCCGCCTGGCGGGTGATCATGCCCTCCAGGGTCTGCCGGGCGGTGCGCCCGTTGCCGAAGGTCCGGTCGCGCGGCATCGCGGCGAAGGCCCCGGTGAGGGCGTCGACGGTGTCCGGTGCCAGGACGTACCCGGCCTTCCGGGCGTGCAGGCCGACGATCGTGACGAGTTCCTCGTCGGTGTAGTGCCCGAACTCGATCTGCCGGGAGAACCGGGAGGCCAGGCCGGGGTTGGAGGCGAGGAAGCCGCGCATCTCGTCCTCGTAGCCGGCCACGATCACCACCACCTCGTCGCGGTGGTCCTCCATCAGCTTCATCAGGGTGTCGACGGCCTCCTGGCCGAAGTCGTTGCCGGCGCCGCCGCGCGGGGTGAGGGTGTAGGCCTCGTCGACGAACAGCACGCCGCCGCGGGCCCGGTCGAAGGCCTCCTTGGTGAGCTGGGCGGTGTGTCCGACGTAGCGGCCGACCAGGTCGGCGCGGGCGGTCTCGACCAGCTGGCCGGTGGGCAGCACGCCGAGTTCGGCGAGCAGCCGCCCGTAGAGCCGGGCGACGGTGGTCTTGCCGGTGCCGGGCGGCCCGGCGAAGACCAGGTGGTGGCTGATCGCGGCGGTCGGCAGGCCGGCCTCCTCGCGGCGGCGGACCTGGGTGATCAGGTTGACCAGGTCCTCGACCTGCTCCTTGGCGGCCGGGAGGCCGACCATGGCGCGCAGTTCGGTGAGGATCTCGGCGCGGTCGGCGGCGCTGGCCGGGGCGGCCTCGGGCTCCCCGGTGTCGGCCGCGACCAGCAGCGCGAGGTCTTCGTCGGCGATCTCGGCCTGGCCGGCCAGGCGGGTGGCCTGCCGGTCGACCATCTCCTCGAAGACCTTGCGGGCGGCCCGGCCGTTGCCGAAGTCCGGGCCCTTGGGCATCCGTTCGAACAGCGTGGTGAGCGCCTCCCGGGTGCCGTCGGCGAGGTGGTAGCCGTGCGCGGCCGCCGCCGTCCCGACGATCGTGACCAGCTCGTCCACCGCGTAGTTGGCGAACTCGACGGTGCGGCTGAACCGGGAGGCCAGGCCGGGGTTGGAGGCCAGGAAGTCGGTCATCTCGGCCGAGTAGCCGGCCACGATCACCACGATGTCGTCGCGGTGGTCCTCCATCAGCTTGACCAGGGTGTCGATGGCCTCGCGGCCGAAGTCGGGGCCGGTGCCGCCGGATCCGGCGGACAGGGTGTAGGCCTCGTCGATGAACAGCACGCCGCCGAGCGCCTCAGTGAACACCTCGGTGGTCTTGATGGCGGTGCCGCCGATGATCGAGGCAACCAGGTCGGCCCGGGCCACCTCGGTCAGGTGCCCGCTGCGCAGCACGCCGAGTTCGGCCAGGATGCTGCCGTAGAGCCGGGCGACGGTGGTCTTCCCGGTGCCGGGCGGCCCGGCGAAGATCAGGTGCCGGCTCATCGGGAGGGCGGGCATGCCGGCGAGTTCGCGCCGCCGGGCCAGCCGGTTGAGGTTGACCAGGGTGGCGACCTGCTCCTTCACGGCGGACAGGCCGACCAGCGCCTCCAGCACCTCCAGCGGGCCCTGGGGGGCTGCCGGGACGGGCGCCGGGACGGCCTGGCCCGCCTCGACGGGTGCGCCCTCCTCACCTGGCACGACCTCGGCGGCGGCCTGCGAGGCACCGGAGGCGCTCGCCGAGCCGTGCGCGTCGGGGTGGCCGTTCGCCCGGCTGTGCAGGCTCTCCACCGACAGCCGGGTGCTGGGGGTGGTCTGGCGCAGGCCGGAGCCGCGGTTGCCGGTGACGGTGCAGTCGGTGGCCCGGACGGCGTCGGTGGAGTCGACCCGGATGCCGTCCGCCGCGTTGTCCGCCGCCTCCAGCTGGGTGAGCGCGGCGCGGGCGCTGGCGCCGATCCGGATGCCGTGCCGGCCGTTGGCGCGGGCCCGTACCCGGGTGCAGGTCAGCTCGCCGCCGTCGTCGACGGCCAGGCCGTCCCCGGTGGACTCGGCGATCTCGCAGTCCCGCAGGGTGGCGACGCCGCCCGCGCCGACCTGGACGCCGACGCCCTCGGCGCCGCGCACGGTGGTGCCGCCGACGAAGGTGTTGGCGCCGTCCTCGACCAGCACGCCGGCCCGGCCGGCCGCCAGCACGGTGGAGTCCTCCAGGCGGCCGCGCCCGTCCCGGAGCACCTCGACGCCGTTGCCGCGCGCGGAGCTGACGGTGATCCGGCGCAGCAGCGGGTTGGCGCCGTCGCCGATCCGCACCCCGGCGCCGCCGACGTCGGAGACCTCCAGGCGGACCAGTTCGGCGGCGCTCTCCCCGCCGAGGTCCACCCCGGTGTCGCCGCAGTCGCGCACGGCGAGGCCGGTCAGCACCGGTCCGGCGGAGTCGTCGACGTGCACGCCGACGGTCTCGGCGCCGCTGACCTCGCAGTCCTCGAAGGTGCCGCGCGAGCGCCCGGTGACGTGGATGCCGTGGCCGCGGGTGCGCACCGCGCGGCAGCGGCGAAGCAGCGGGTCGGTGCCGTTGGCGAGCACGATGCCGTGGCCGGTGGTGGCGGTGACGGTGCAGTCCACCAGCTCCACCCGGGCGGCGGAGCTGAGGTAGACGCCGAGCGCGGTGTCGCGCACGGCGGTGCGCAGCACCCGGGTGGTGCTGTGCTCCTCCAGGGCGATGGCGGGCTTGTCGGTGGCGGAGATCTCGCAGTCCTCGATGGTGCCCCGGGCCTCGCCGTTGGCGCACACACCGTTGCCCCGGGCGTCGCGCAGCACGCAGTTGCGCACGACCGGGTTGGCGCTCTCGCCGATCACCAGGGCGGAGGTGCCGAGGTGCTCGATGACGGTGTCCTCGATGACGCTGGCGCCGGTCGAGGTCTCGACGATGCCCGCGCCGGCCGAGTTGACGATCCGGCAGCCGCGCATCGCCAGCGCCCCCTGCTGGCGGGTGAGCACGGCCGTCCAGGAGTTGCCGACCACCTCGCAGTCCTGGAGCGCGGCCTGGCCGCGCGGCACGTCGACGGCGGGCAGCTCGTCGTCCCGGCCGTGCAGCACCAGGCCGGTGAGCTGGACGGCCTCGGCGACCACCTGGACCACGCAGCCGCGCCGCGGGGCGATCCGGACCGTGCCGCGGACGTCCTCGGCGGCGATGGTGACCATCTTGGTGATCACCAGGTTCTCCTCGTACCGCCCGGGCCGCACCGAGATCACCGCCCCGGCGCGGGCGGCCTCCAGGGCCTCGCCGATCGTGCGGTAGGTGCCGCCGGACCCCTGCTCCTGGCACACCGTCAGCACATGGCGCGACATGGCTCGCCTTCCCTTCGCTCTGCTTGCTTCGTACGCTCGGCCGGTCGCCCGGGGGCAGCCGGTCGCCCGGGTTCGGCCGGTCTCCCGGGCCGCGCGCGGTCGTCCGGTGCGGCGCGGGTCATCCGGTGCAGTCGGCCTTCACGGTCGAGGCGGCGAGGTGGGCGCCCGCGGTGCCGCCCCAGTCGATACCCCGGGTGTGCAGCTGGACGCCGATCCGGCCGCCGCCGAGCTGGAAGGTGCCGACGTCGACCCACTGGCCGCGGTGCTGCGGCTGGTTGACCGTGAAGGAGCCGGCCGTACCGCCGCCGCTGTTCTGGACGGTGTAGTAGGCGGGGGCGCCGCCGACCGCCTTGAGGTCGCCGTTGTTCGGGACGTACACCGAGATCCGGCAACTGCCGGAGGAGACCGGCCCGGTGGAGAAGGTCCAGGACACCGAGTTCTCGTCGTCCTTGTTGCGGTCGCCGGACATCGGCACCGACGTGTAGTCGCCGCCGCAGCCGGTACCGCCGTCGTGGTTGGTGACCCAGTCGCGGGAGCCGCCCGAGTGGCCGTTCTCGCGGTAGCCGGTGCCGCTGCCGGAGCAGCCAGGCCCGGCCAGGGCGGAGTAGCTCGGCGCGGCGGGCTGCTGCGGGGGCTGTTGGGGCTGCTGGGGCACCGGCTGCGGGGCGGCCGGCTGGGCCGGGGGCTGCCCGGCGGGGCCCTGCGGGGCGGGGCCGGTGCCGGGCTGGGGGCCGGCGGCCGGGCGGTTGGCGGTGCCGGTCCCGGTGCCGCTGCCGGTGCCGCCACCGGTCCCGCTGCGGGCGGCGGGGGCCGGGTCGGCGGCCCGGTCGAGCGGCGCCCCGGCGGCCACCACGGCCCCGGGGGCGGGCTGCTGCTCGGGCGTGCCGGGGGCGGGCGGGCCGGGAGGCGCGGTGGCGGCCGGGTCGGTCGGCGTACCGCTCGGGGTGGCGGGCCCGGTGGTCGCAGCGGCGGGAGTCCCGCTCGGGGTGCCGGGGCCCGCGGGCTGCGGGACGGGCGCGTCGGGGCGGCTGGTGCCGGTGCCGCCCAGCGGCTCGACGGCGTCGGTGCCGACCTCGCCGTGGCCCATCACCAGCGGCAGGCCCATCAGCACCACGCCGACCGCCGCGGCCGCGACGGCCGGGCGGGGCACCCGGCGGCGGCCGGAGCGCTCCTCGGCGGGGTGGGGCGCTCCGGCTTCGTCGGTCCCGCTGGTGCCGGACCCGGTGGCGGCCGGGCCGGCGGCTGAGGGGGCGACCGAGGCGAGGTGCGTCGCCGCCCGGGACGGGACCTGGGTGAGGGCGCGCTTCAACGCGCCGAGCCGGGCGGGGGCGGGGCGGGCTTCCGGCTCGGGCTCCACGGCGGACGCGGCCGCCTCGACGGACGCGGCAACAGGCTCGGCGGCCTCGGCAACGCCCCCGGCGGGAACGGCGGAGCCGCTCAGCTCCTCCGGCGCCTCCTCCTCCATCCCCCAGGCCACCGTCGGCAGTTGGTACCCGGTCGTCCCGCCGCCGTTCTCGTCCTGGCTCGTGCCCACCACAGCTCCCCGGCTCCCGTCGTCGTCCCGCTGTCGTCCCGCTGCTGTCCCGTTTCCCGGGAGGCCCCGACGGCGTGCCGCCGACGTCTCCGCCACGGAGCACGGACGGACCCCCACCCGCGGTTCACGACCACGGCGGGAAATTTCCGCAGTCCCGCGCGTGGCACTGAACCGCCCGGCCGGGTCGGGGCGTTCACCCTGTCGTCCCGTTTCCGGGCCCCGACCGAGGAGAGACCATGACCCCTGCCCGTGCCGGCCGGCGAACCGCCCTGCGCGCCGCCGTCGCCGTCTCCGCCCTCGCCGGACTGGCCGGCCTGACCGTCGGCTGGGCCGCCCCGGCCGCCCTCGCCGCCGGACCGCGCCCGGCCCCCGGCACCGTCGCGCCCGACGCACCGGCCGGTGACGGGACGGACTGGCTGCACGTCGCCGACGGCCGGCTGGTCTACGGCCACGACGCCCAGGGCAACCGGATCCCCGACTTCTCCTACGCCGGGTACCGCAACGGCACCGCGCCGCTGCCGACCGCCAAGGCGGCCGTCACCCTGGACCCGGCCGCCTCCGGCGACGACGCCGACCGGATCCAGCAGGCGCTGGACAAGGTCGCCGCACTGCCGCTCGGCCAGGACGGGCTGCGCGGCGCCGTCCAGCTGTCGGCCGGGACGTTCCGGGTCGGCAAGCCCCTGCGGATCAAGGCCTCCGGGGTGGTGCTGCGCGGCGCGGGCAGCGGCACCGGCGGTACGAAGCTGGTCGCCTCCGGCGAGCCCCGCCCGCTGGTCCAACTGGCCGGGGAGGGCGCGCCGCAGAAGACCGGCGCCGAGCACGCCGTCACCGACGACTACGTCCCGGTCGGCGCGACCACGCTGACCCTGGACTCGACGGCGGGCCTCAAGGTCGGCCAGCAGATCGTCGTCCAGCGCCCCCAGGAGGACGCCTGGATCAAGGCCGTCGGCATGGACCGCATCCCGCCCCGGCCGGACGGCACGCCGTCCAAGCCCTGGACCCCCAACGACGGCCTCCAGTTCCAGCGCACCGTCACCGCGATCGACGGCGACAAGGTCACCCTGGACGTCCCGCTGACCAACGCCCTGGAGAAGCAGTACACCCACGCCAAGGTGTGGGCGTACGACTTCCCCGGCCGGATCTCCCGGGTCGGGGTGGAGGGGTTCAGCGCCGACGGCTCGGCCTTCGTCTCCGCGCCCGGCTACGAGGAGAAGGGCTACTTCGCCGGCCGCTTCGTGGACTTCGCCGCCGTCCAGGACGCCTGGGCGCGGGACATCGCCGCCGACCGGTTCGGCGCGGGCGTCGGCTCGATCGGCGCCACCGCCTCCCGGGTCACCGTCACGGACACCAGCGCCACCGGCATGGAGCACGCCGTCCCCCAGCGCGCCCCGTTCGCCCAGCCCGGCGCGTACAGCATCGACGGGCAGCAGAGCCTGGTCGTCAACTGCAAGGTCAGCGGCAGCAACGTGCACGCCTGGCTGACCGGCGCCCGGGTCGCCGGGCCCAACGTGTTCTCGCACTGCACCTCGGACAACACCGGCGGCTTCCGCCTGGACGCCGGCCCGCACCAGCGCTGGGCCACCGGCACCCTGTACGACGACATCACCATGCTCCACTCGCGCGGCCCGAGCGACGACCTCGCGCTCACCAACCGCGCCAACGCGGGCTCGGGCCAGGGCTGGGCCGGCGCCAACCAGGTGATGTGGAACGCGAACGTCGGCTACTACGGCGTGGAGAACCCGCCCACCGCCCACAACTGGGCCTTCGGCACCCGGGGCACCCCGGTCGAGGGCCGCCAGACCGGGGTCCTGGTCTCCACCGGCACCCCGATGAAGCCGGACAGCCTGTACGCCCAGCAGCTCGCCGACCGCGGCGGCAGCGCGCCCGCCCCGGCCCCGACCGGCGGCCCGACCACCGCACCCACCACCGCACCGGCCGCCACCCCGGCCCCGAAGCCGAGCGGTACCGGCACCGGCACCGGCACGACGACCGCCTCCCCGACCGCCACCACGACCACACCGACCGGCACCCCCGGCGCCACCCCCTCCGCGAGCCACAGCACCACCCCCGCGGCCGCGCCCGGCTCCTCCGGCAGCAGCCTGGCCGCCACCGGCTCGGAGGGCCTCTCCACGATGCTGACCGTCGCGGGCGCCACCCTGCTCGTCGGCGGCATCACCCTCGGCCTGGCCCGCGAACGCCGCCGCACCGGCCGCACCGGCTGACCGACGGACCGGCCGGTGAGCTCCTCACCGGCCGGGTCCGGTCAGGCGGCGGGGCCGAAGGTGCGGCGGTAGGCCTGGGGGCCGACGCCCAGCGCCGCGTGGAGCTGCTGGCGCAGCGCGACGCCGGTGCCGAAGCCGGCCCGGTGGGCGACGAGGTCGACGGGCCAGTCGGTGGTCTCCAGATAGTGCCGGGCGAGGTCGACCCGTTGCCGGATCAGCCACTGACGGGGAGTGGTGCCGGTCTCCTCGCGGAAGCGCCGGGAGAAGGTGCGCACGCTCATGTTGGCGTGGGCGGCCAGCTCGGCCAGGGTGAGGGGGTCGGTGAGGCGTGCCATCGCCCACGCCTGGGTGGGGGCGGTGCCGGCGGCCGTCGGGTCGGGGACGGGGCGCTGGACGTACTGGGCCTGCCCGCCGTCGCGCCAGGGCGGCACGACGCAGGAGCGGGCGACGGCATTGGCGATCCGGCTGCCGTGGTCGCGGCGGACGAGGTGCAGGCACAGGTCGATCCCGGCGGCGACGCCGGCCGAGGTGCAGATGTCGCCGTCGTCGACGAACAGGACGTCCGGGTCGATGCGGGTGGTGGTGAACATCCGCTGCAGGCGGTCCGCTTCGCGCCAGTGCGTGGTGGCGGGGCGGTGGTCGAGGAGCCCCGCGGCGGCCAGCACGTAGGCGGCGGTGCAGATGCCCACGATCCGGGTGCCCGGCCGGACGGCGGCGAGGGCGTCGCGCAGTGCGGCGGGCAACCGGCCCTCCTCGCGGATGGCCCCGAGGTCGTGGGAGGGCGGGATGACGACGGTGTCGACGCGGGCCAGCAGGGAGGCGTCGTGGGTGACGGTGAGGCCGTAGTCGGCCTCGGCCCGTACCGGGCCGCCGTCGAGGCTGCAGGTGCCCACCGTGTAGAGCCGCTCGCCCGCCTCGTCACGGGCCGCGCCGAAGATGCGCGCGGGGATGGCGAGTTCGAAGGGGACGACGCCGTCGAGGGCCAGAACGCCGATGCGGTGCATGGCCGGATCCTTTCAGTCGATGGCCGTCGAGCCGCTACTGGGGGCCCTCCGCTCCCGGCAGTCTTCCGACGTGCCGGGAGCCCGGCACGAACAGCGGGCGGAGCCGGGAACGGCCGAGCGGAGCACCGTGGAAAGCGAGCACGTCATCATGGACCGCACCACCACCCCCACCATGCGCGCCGTCTCCCAGGAGACCGCCGGGGCCCCCGAAGTCCTCAGGATCACCGAGGTGCGGCGCCCGGCGCCGGGCCGGGGCGAGATCCTGGTCCGGGTGCACGCGGCGGGCGTGAACCCGGCCGACTGGAAGATCAGGCAGCGGGGGGTGTTCGCGGACGGGACGCCGCTGCCCTTCCGCCTGGGCTTCGACGTCTCCGGGGTGGTCGAGGAGACCGGCGACGGCGTGACCCTCTTCCACCCCGGCGACGAGGTCTTCGGGATGCCCCGCTTCCCCCACCCGGCGGGCGCCTACGCCGAGTACCTCACCGCCCCGGCCCGCCAGTTCGCCCACCGCCCCCGGGGCCTGACCCACGTCGAGTCGGCCGCCCTCCCCCTGGCCGGCCTGACCGCCTGGCAGGCGCTCGTCGACACCGCCGACGTCCGGCCCGGACAGCGCGTCCTCGTCCACGCCGCGGCGGGCGGTGTCGGCCACCTGGCCGTCCAGATCGCCAAGGCCCGCGGCGGCCACGTGATCGGCACCGCGAGCGCCGCCAAGCACGACCTGCTCCGCTCCCTGGGGGCGGACGAACTGGTCGACCACCGCACCCGGGACTTCACCGAGGCCGTCCACGACGTCGATGTCGTCCTGGACGCCGTCGGCGGCGCCACCTGGGCCCGCTCGCTGCGCGTCCTGCGGCCCGGCGGACGGCTGATCTCGCTGCTGCCCCTCGACGGCACCTTCCCCCACGAGCAGGCCGAAGCGGCCGGGGTGCGGGCGGAGTTCATGCTCGTCGAGCCCGACCGGCAGGGCCTGCGCGAGATCGCCCGACTGGTCGAGGACGGCCGGCTCCGCGTGATCGCCGACGCGGTCTTCCCGTGGGAGGAGGTCGCCGCCGCCCACGCGCTCGGCGAGGCCGGCCGCACCACCGGGAAGATCGTGCTGTCCGTCACCCCGTGACCACACCAACCGTCCTTGCCCGGGGCCGGGTTGTGCGACCGGCTACGCTGGACGGTGCCGACGACGGAGCGCGAGGCGGGGGCCGATGGAACAGCGCGGGGGTACGGACGCGGAACGGCAGTTGACGCAGGCCCGGCTGGCGGTGCAGCGGGCCAGGGAGCGGCTGCGCGAGGGCGGCCGGGCGACGGGGGAGGTGCGGTCGCGTCTGCAGTCGGAGCTCGCAGCGGGCCTGGACCAGCTGACCGACCTCCTCAGTGGCCCCGCCGAACTGCCGCGCCGACTGGACGAGTTGGAGGCGGTGCTGGCCGAGCGCGTCGCCCTCGGGCGGCTGGTCGTCCGGGAGGAGGACTGCCGGCCCTGGCTCGCGCAGGCGCTGGTGGAACAGGCCAGGCTGCTCGGTGTGCGGCAGCGCCGTACGGAGGCGCTGGCGCCCACCCGCGAGGGCGTCGCGCTCTTCCGGGCGCTGGTCGCCGAGGAGCCGGACGAGTACCGGCGCCTGCTCGCCGCCGCCCTGGAGAACCTGGCGAACCAGCTGTCCCCGTCCGCGACCCGCGCCGAGGCCCTCGCGACGGTGCGGGAGGCCCTGGAACTGCGCCGGGTCGAGGACCGGCTGCGGCCGGGGCCGGTGAGCGGGAACGGGCTGGCCTCCGCGCTGGCGGACCTCGGCATGCTGCTCGACGAGGCCGGCGCCGCCGCCGAGGCCGTCCCCGTCCTGCGCGAGGCCGTGGTCCGCTACCGGACGCTCGACGCGACCCGCCAGGCGGCGGTGGAGGAGTACTGGGTTGCCCTGTCGACGTTCGCGCAGGTGTTGCGGCGCACCGGCGCGGGCGAGGGGGCCGAGGCCCACGTGTGCCGGGAACTGATGGCGGCCGTCCACCGGCGCCTCACCACGGAGAACCCCGAAGGGCTGGCCGCCATCGACGCCCTGCTGGCCGGCCGGGGCGTGGTGACGGCGGAGGACGGCATCCGCGCGACGCAGCCCGGCCCCCGGGACGCGTCACCGGCCCCGTGGCCGCGGATCGAGGAACTGGCCCACCGCGCGGGCGAGCAGAGCGCGCGGGGGGACGTCGCCGGGGCGCTCGCCACCCACCGCGAGGCCGTGACCTACTGCCGGGGCCTGCGCCAGGACGACTCCCGGGCCGTCCTGGGACTGGCCGCCGCGCTCCACGACCTGGGGCTGTTCCTCGGCACGATCGGCCGCCCGGCGGAGGCGGTCCAGCCGCTGACCGAGGCGATCGGCCTCCACCGCCGACTGCTGCAGTCCTCCCCCGGGCCGATCCGCCCGCTGCTCGCGAACTCCCTCGACGCGCTCGGCACCCGCCTGGGCGCCTGCGGCCGCCACCGTGACGCGCTCGCCGCGACGGCCGAGGCCGTCGAGCAGATGCGCCTCGTCGTCGACGCGCCGCCCGGCCCGCCGCTGCCGGACCCCGACGCGCCGGCCCGGGAACTGGCCCGGATCCTGAACAACCTGAGCATCCGCCACGCCGACCTGGAGCGCCACGAGGACGCCCATACCGCCTCACGGGAGTCGGTGGCCCGCTACCGCGGCATCACGGTCCCGGAGGACGAGCTCAGCGGGCTGGTCCACGCCCTCGCCAACCTGGCGCTGCGCGAGGCCCGGCTGGAGCACACCGCCCCGGTCCCGGCGCTGCTCCAGGAGGTCCTGGCGCTGCTCGACCGTCCGGTGCGCTTCCCGCCCGGGGTCCGCCAGGACGGACTCGCGGACTCCCTGCACTGGCTGGCCTGGTACCTCAAGCGCCACCAGCACCGCCGCGAGGGCCGCGCCGCCGACCGCGCCGCGTCCGCCCTGCGCCGACGGCGCTGAGACCGGGGCCGGGCCGGGGCCGGCCGCTGAGGCCGGGGGCCGTCGCGCTGCTCAACTGCCCTCGGAGACCTCCCACACCGTCTCCTGCCCGGCCGCCGGCGGGGCCAGCAGGAAGGCCGCCGCCCGCTCCTGGACGTCCGGCGCGAGCACCCCGGGCGCGCCGGACGCCGCATCGGACGCCGCGCCGGACATCGCGCCGGACGCCGCGAGTCGCTCGCGGACGTGGGCGAGCAGGCCCGCCTCCGGGGCGAGGCCGTAGTGGTGCAGGTAGTGGGTGACGGTGTCGGTCCAGATCCACCGGCCGTCGCAGCGGTAGTTCATCGGCACGCTGCCCGGGCGGTCCGGGGCGAGGACGTCGTCCATCAGCATCGGCGTCATCAGCACCGGCGTCGCCGCCTCCAGGTACCCGACCAGGGCCGCACGCTCCGCCGCGTCCTCGATGACCGGGTGGTCGTCGGCGAACGCCGGGCCGGTCAGCGGGTCGACGGCGTCGAACACCGCCGCGACGGTGAACTCCTGCGTCATTTCATCAGCTCCTGGAAGATCTGGTCGGCCAGCCCGGCGTCCGGGGGGCCTTGGCGGAACGGTACGGAACCGCGGATGTCGCCGTTCCGGGCGAAGTCCTTCGGGTCGTCGACCCCGAAGTAGTTCTCGGGGCGGGGCGCCGAGTCGCCGCCGGGCGGCAGGTACGGGCCGAGCTTGTGGACGACCGGGGTGAACGTGCCGTCCGTGGGCCGTTCGAACCGGTACCAGTTGCCCCCGGTACTGATCCCCGGGCGGCCGGTGGCGGTCATGCCCACCTTGTCCGCCACCACCAGGTAGCCGCGGGCCGACTCGTCGACGGTGCCGGTCTGGTCCACCTTCGGCACGAACCAGACGACGCCGTCACCGGCGTAGCCCGGGGCCGTGATCGACGGGTCCTTCCGCCACAGGGCCTCCATCACCTCCGCCGCGAAGCTGGCACCGACCCCGTACCCGAGGCGGCAGGCCACGAACTGGACGGGTTTCGTACCGTCCCAGTCTCCCGTCGTCTTCTGGGCGTGCAGGAGGTCCGCCACGGTGTCGGCCAGCACGGCGCCGCCCCGGTAGGTCGGGACGCCGTCCGAGGTGTGCATGGAGACGGTGAGGAAGCGGGTGTCGTGCGGGAACAGGCTGATCGCCGCCTGCATCTGCATCCGGCTCGCCAGGTCGATCGGCGCGCTGAGGCTGAGCACGGTCCGCCCGTGGTCGGCCGGGGCGTCGGGGTCGTCCGGCAGCCCGAGCTCGTGCCCGCTCGGGGTGCCCGGCGTCCCCGGGGTCAGCGGCAGGCCCGGCGTACCGGGCGTGTGCGGGGTGCCGGGCGTGTGCGGCGTTCCCGGGGTGCCCGGGAAGTACGAGCCGCCGCCGAGGCGCGGGGTGCGGGGCGTACCGGGGGCCGGCGCGGCGGACCAGGCCTTGGCCACCGCCTCCGAGGTGACCCGGGTGTGCGACTCCGGTTCCTTGAGCGACTCGACGAGCCTGATCAGCCGCAGGCGCTCCCCCGGTTCGACCTTCGCGGTCTGCTCGGCGCCCTTCAACTTCCGCACGTAGTCGTCCAGGTGGTCCTTCTCCACGACCGTGCCGGCTTTCAGGCCGAGTCCCTCGCGCACCACGTCGGTGACCCGGCGCATGGTCGTCAGCCGGGGGACGTCGAGCATCCTGGCGCCGCCGTGGATGTCGGCGGTCAGCCGGGCGACGTGCCAGGTCCGCAGGCCGATCTCCTTCTGGTCCTTCTCACTCGTGAACAGGAAGGTCCGGGCCGTGGACGGGAGGTGGTCGGCGTTCGGGACCCCGATCGCCAGTCCCAGGGCCCACAGGTTCTTGTGGTTCTCCAGCTCCCGTTCGCCGCTGAGCTGGGCCAGTTGCGCCCGCAGCTCGGCGTCGGTCGCGCGCAGGGCCGCCGAACGCGGCGTGCCGGGCTGGGTCGGCGAGGCGAAGGTGGTGGAGGAGGAGGCCTCCAGCGCGTCGATGTGCAGCTCGCCCTTGCGGCCGAGCCGGCGCTGGATGATCGTGTGCTTGGCGCCCGGGACGCCCAGCACCTCGTCCTCCTGGATCTGGACGGAGAAGACCGAGATGTCCTTGCCCGCGCCGTGGCCCTTGAGGGTCATGTTGACCATCGTCTTCTGCAGACCTGGGTAGGTCTTCCGGCCGTTCATGAACTTCTCGGCGGTGCCGTACCTGCGACTGGCGCTGGAGAAGTCCTTGTTCACGAGCTCCGAACCCCTGAAGACCGGCGAGAGGCCGGTGAACTTCTTGAAGGAGATCGACGCGGTGCCCCGGTAGACCCGGCCCTCGGCGCCGGGCAGTTGGTCCAGCGCCTCCTTGAGCATCCGGATGTGCTCGCGCATCTCGGCCTTGAGCCCCGGCAGGACCTGCGTCCTGACCAGCCCCGTCAACTGCTTGTAGTGCGCCGCCTCGTCGGCCTTCGAGGCGAAACCCAGCCGCCCGACCAGGTCGCGGATCGCCGGGTGACCGGCGAGCGACTGGGGGAGCTCGGTCCCCCGCAGCACGTGCTCGATCTGGATCAGCAGGACCCGGTCGAGCGAACCGCCGGGCCTCATCATCACGTTGATCAGCGGGAACGCCGGACCGGTGTACGCCGCCACGGCGTAGAAGTGGGCCGGGGTGAGCGACTCCAGCACCTCGGCCGGGGTCCTCCCGTTGACGTCGAGCCACTTCCTGACCCGCGCGACGTCGTCGCGGTCGTAGCCCGAGGGCTCCTTCCCCTCGGCCAGCAGCTCGAAGATCCGGCGCCGCTCGTCCAGGGTGTTCACGTGGAAGACGCCGGGCTCCCCGAAACCGCCGCCGGGCAGCGTCGCCCGCACCTTCGCCGCGTAGACCTGCTCGTGCGGCAGCATGTTCTCCGCATCGCCGAGCAGGCGGCGCACCTCCTTGAGCGGGATGCCCGGCAGGTTGCGGTACATCCCCTCCGCCGATTTCAGGGCCTTCGGGTTCAGCGGCAGCGTCGCGCCGACGGCGTCCACGCCCTTGAGGATCTCGTACACCGAGTGGTCGCTGACCGGCAGCATCCAACCGAACAGCGCCTTGACCATGTCGTCGGCGTGCGACGCGTCGATGCCGAGCAGCTTGAACGCCGTCATCATCTTGGCAGCCGTCGCCGAGACGCCGGCGACCACCCGCATGCCCTGCTCACCGTTCACCGAGCGGTACCACGCCGTGTCCTGGTTCAGCCGGTGGACCGCCTCGCCGGTGCGCCAGCTGAGCGGCTGGTCCGGCCCGATCTCCCCCGGCCGCAGCGGGTCGCCCTGATGCTCGACCAGCTTGATCACCCGGCCCTCGCCGGTCTCCGGGTCGGTCTCGACGTACACCCCGAGCACCCCGGCCTCCGCGCGGAGCGGGGCGAGGTCGTACTCACCGCTCGGCAGCAGGTGCAGGGACTCGGTCGGGACCTCCTCCGGCCGGATCCCGACCAGCTCCCAGGCCATCGGGTTGACCTTGAGGAACTCCATCTCCCGGCGGCTCAGTTGGAGCCCGAGCCGCTCCAGCTCGCGGGCCGTCGGAGCGGGCACCTCGTGCTCGGGGCGCGGCAGCCGGGACCGGATGCTGCTCACGTAGTCGACGCCGTCGGAGAGCCAGGTCTTCGACTGGGCGAACACGTTGCCGGTGGCGAAGACGTCCTTCTCGAACATCGTGGCGAACCCGGGCTTGGCCAGGCCGAGGCCGTCGTGCAGCGACTTGCGCAGCGGGCCGTCCAGGAACTCCGCCTGCTTCTTGAGCTCCGCCACGTTCAGGCCGAGCGCCCCCGCGCGGTCCCACTGCTTGTGCTCGACGATCGTGTTGAGCAGGGACTTGAGGTTCATCGGGGAGTCCTTGAAGAACACCCCGTTGAAGAAGGCCGTCATCACCTCGCGCAGGTTGCCGCTCGCGAGGAGCTGGTCGAACTGCCGCTCGGTGAGCGCCGTTCCGACCTGCCCCGCGGAGGTCGGGTCGTCCTTGAGCAGAGCGGCGAGGTGCTCGGCCGGCGACGCCTCCGGGAAGGCGTCCCTGATCACGTCCCGCAGCCGGCCCAGGGCGGTGGCCGCGGCCGCCTTCGCCCCGGGCAGCTCGTAGCAGTACTCCCCCAGTTTCTTCTCCAAGGAGGCCGTCGCGGCGGCGTACTCCGGCGTGCCGTACAGCAGCGGTTTGGGACCGAACGCGGTCGCGCCGGGGATCTCGTGCAGCACCTCCGGGCCGGGCGACCAGTGCAGGCCCTCCGGCAGCGCCTCGTGCGGGGCCGGGGCCGAGAGGTCGGACGGCAGGTGGGCGCCGAACTCCTCGACCTGCGGCGCGGGGTGGGGGTGCTCGCCGGACACGGCCTCCGGCTCCTCGCCCAGCGAGACCTTGAGCCACTTGCCGCCCGGCACGACGACCGGCAGGCCGTTGGCGTCGAAGCCCACGGCCTTGGCCACCACCAGATGACCCGGGCCCTCCGCCTCCACCGTGAACGGGCCGGTGGGCTTCGGCACGAACCACAGCTTGCCCTCGGGGACGTACGCCTCCAGCGGGCCCTTCACCTTCCCGCGCAGCGCGCGCAACACCTCACCCGCGTACGAGGACGCCCCGCCACTGCCGAACTCGCAGGCCGGGAACCGCAGCGGCTCGCCCTCCGCCCAGACACCGCGCTCGCGCAGCTCGGCCAGGACGCTCGCCAACTCCTCCGGGCCGACCCGCTCGCCGTGCCAGGTGGGGGCGCCGTCGGCCTGCTCGGTGTGGAAGGCGACGGAGAAGAAGCGCGGGTCCCGGGGGAAGCGGGAGACGGCGCCACCGGTCTCGTGCAGCTGCGCGGCCGGGCTGTCCGGATCGGCCAACCACCGTACGTCGGAGCCCTCGTGGGCGTTGACCAGGGCGTCCACCATCTCGTGCACCCGCTCGGGGCCGGGGCCCGGCTGAGGGTCGGGCTGCGGGTCGGGACGGTGCTCCGGCGCGACGGTCGGCTGCGGCTGCGGCTCGGGGTTGTGTTTCGGGTTGTGCTCCGGGTTGTGCTCCGGCCCGGGCTCGGGCTGCGGGTGGACCGTCGGGTCCGCCGCCGGGTGGTGCACCTCCAGTTCCTGCGGGGCGCCGTGGCGGCCCGCGTCGTCGAAGCTCACCAGCCGCACCACACCCGCGTGGTCGGCCAGCAGCAGATCGACGGGCGTCATCAGCATGTCCGCCGTGTGGCGCACCACCGCGAGCGGATCGGGGCCGAGCGCACCCTCCTCCGCCCGCAACACCAGCCGGAACGAACCCAGCTCCAGTGTGGACAGCTTCGGCATCAGCTTCTCCGCCAGAGCGTCCCCGGTCAGCGGGACTCCGTCGGAGAGGTCATGGACGTCGAAGCGCTCCGGGGTCCGCCCGTCGGCCGGCGGCTCGTACTGCACCGCCTCCCAGCGCGTCCCGGTGGCCGGGTGGTGCACCTCCAGTTCCTGCGGGGCGCCGTGGCGGCCCGCGTCGTCGAAGCTCACCAGCCGCACCGCGCCCGCGTGGTCGGCCAGCAGCAGATCGACGGGCGTCATCAGCATGTCCGCCGTCTGCCGCACCACGGCGAGCGGATCGGGGCCGAGCGCGCCCTCCTCCGCCCGCAGCACCAGCCGGAACGAGCCCAGCTCCAGCGAGGACAGCTTCGGCATCAACTTCTCCGCCAGGCCGTCGGCCGTCAACGGGGCACCGTCGGACAGGTCATGGACGTCGAAGCGCTCCGGGGTCCGCCCGTCCTCCGGGGGCTGGTACTGCACGGCGTCCCAGCGCACCGTCGGACCGCCGGGCGACGTGGGGGCGGGTGCCGGGGCGGGCTCCTCCTCGGCGAGGCCGCGCATCTTGCGCAGGTCGTCCGCGCTGAGCAGGTCGGTCGTGGTGACCGGCCGCATCCGGCTGCGGATGTTGTCCTCGGTGAGCGGCCGGCCCTCGGCGAGGTTGTCCCGCACGGCGTCCGCGACGGACCGCAGGTGCTCGGTGGTCATCCCCTCGCCGGGGGCGCCGGTCCCGTGCAGGTGGTGGGCATAGCTCGCGACGGCCGTCGGGGTCGGCACGCCGGGGAACTTCGCGGTCGCGAGGTCCGACAGGGTGCTGACGGTCCGCAGGGTCCGCACGCCCGGGGCGTCCAGCGAGGGCACGCCGTCGCCGTACAGCGAGCGCCCGAGCCGGACCAGGTCGAGCACCTGGTGGTGCCGGACGGCCGCGTCGCCGGGCGCCGTGCCGGCGGGCAGGCCGAGGGCGTCGCCGAGGCCGGTGACCAGGGTGTGGTCGGCGGGCCCGGCCGCGGTGTTGAACTCGTCGCCGACCGATCCGGCGGCGTACTTCTCGAACCGCTCCATGCCCTCGACCAGGTGGTCGGCGATCTCGTGCACGGTGTAGCCGCCGAGGAACAGCTCGAAGGAGTTGGTCAGCACGGCGGGCCTGAAACCGTTCTCCAGCAGGAACTTCTGCATCAGCACGCTGACGTTGACCCGGCTGTTGGCATCCGTGAACGGCTGCATCATCTGCAACGCCCGGGTCACCCTGCCGATCGCGACGAGCTTCGCGCGGTCGTCGGTGGCGGCCGCGACCTCCGTGTAGTAGCGGTCCAGGACGGCCTGGACGTGACCGGGCGCCTCGCCGTGCGCGTAGTTGATCGAGATCATGCCCTCGCCGCCGGGCCCGCGCTGGAACGCCACCAGCGGTGGCTTCATGTCCCGGAGGGGGCCGGACTTGACGGTGAAGTCCACCATCAGCGGACGGCCGTTGATCACGTCCTCGTGCAGGTCGGAGGCCATGGTGGTGCGGCCGGTGCCGCGCATCGTGGTGAGCAGGCCGTCCCGGCTGCCGGACCACACCGTGGCGACGTTCGAACCGGAGCCCTCGACCAGGTGGCGGGTGGCCAGGTCGTGCAGCCGCTCGTAGGCGTGGACGTCGACCACCGACCAGTCGCGGCCGCCACCGGGCGAACCGTCCAGCACCTCGCGGAACAGCTCGGTCATGCTCTGCCGGAAGCCGGGGTACTTGGTGCGGTCGAGGTGGTTCGCCGCGTCGGCGGGCGAGTGGGCCAGCGCCTCCTGGTGGACGTTGGCATCGATGAACAGCCGCCACCAGGACGACTCGGGGATCGCGTCCGAGAGCCTCGGGGCGGCCCGGACCGGCTCGGGCTCGGGTACGGGGACGTGCTCAGGCACCGGATCCGGCGTGGGGGCGAGGGAGTTGAACACGTCCTCGGCCGCCTTGCCGAGGCGGTCCGGCTCCGGCTGCGGCACGGGCTGCGGCTTCGGCTCCGGCTTCGGCTTCGGAGCGGGCGTGACCTCGGGTTCCGGCTGCGCCTCCGGCTTCGCCGCCGGGTACTTGGGCAGTGCCTCGCCCCCCGGCCGGTCCGCGCTGAACGCCAGGTAGTGGTCGCTCATCACCGTGGCGGCGGTGGTCTCCCGCTCGGGGATGTCGACGGTGATCGGGATGACGCCCTTCTCGACGACCTCCTTGTCGCCCTGGAAGAAGACGACCTCCACCTCCGCGAAGCCCTCGTACCGCGCCATCGGCGTGTTGAACTTCGCGTGCGAGACGACCTGGCCCGAGTCGCCGAGTGCCAGGCCCTCCCGGCTCCGGTGCGAGCCGCCGACGACGGCCTGGAACGTCGCCTCGGCGTCGCCGAGCTCCGTCTTGACGCCACCCTGGGCCTGGCCGCCCCAGAGCGACCAGTCCAGCCGGGTCTTCGTGGAGCTGGTGGAGGTCGCGTTGGAGGGGCTGAGCTCGACCTTGCCGTCGCTGCGGTCGTACTCCAGCTGCAGCACCTTGAGGTTGACCTTCACCCCGCCGTCCGACACCAGCAGCCGCCGCCCCGGCGAGGGGGTGCCGAGTTCCTCGCCGCGGGTGGCCGAGCCGAAGTGGCTGGAGAGCTGGGCGTGGTCGGCGGTGGTGCGGGCGAGGCTCTCCATCCGGTCCCAGGTGCGGGCGCCGAAGAACTCGCGGCCGCGCAGCCGCAGGATGTCCTGCACGCCGCCGCTGTCGCCGA
This sequence comes from Kitasatospora sp. NPDC056076, assembly GCF_042266305.1. Lineage (NCBI taxonomy): Bacteria > Bacillati > Actinomycetota > Actinomycetes > Kitasatosporales > Streptomycetaceae > Kitasatospora > Kitasatospora sp. NPDC056076. Next base: position 32,728 of record NZ_JBHJWG010000005.1, on the reverse strand, counting down.
GCCAGCGCATGACGTCAATGTCGCGCAGGCCCTCGTTCCAGACCCGGGCGGGCGGCGCCTTGACGGTCGTCTCGACCGGCGGCCCGCTGGGCGCGGGGGCCGGGGCGGGCGCGGTGCGGTGGTCCGGCGCCTCGAAGGCCGTGGCCTTCGGCCCCTTGGCCGGACGGCCCTCCCCCGCCTCCACCGAGGCCTCGAAGCCGACCTTGGCGGTGTCGACGGTGTGGATCGTCGTACCGAGCTTGCGCATCCCGCGCCAGGCCTGTCCGGCGGCCGACTTGACCTGCTCGAAGGCCGTCCCGGGCGCGTGGCCGCCGCCGGGCGGCACCAGCCGGTTCGGGTCGCCGAGCGGGAGCAGCGGGCGGCGTTCCATCCGGAAGTACAGCGTCGCCTCGCCGGTGTAACTGCTGCCGGCGAGCTTGGTCTTGGTGGCCGCGCCGGCGGTGCTGCGCTGGGCCTGGACGTCGAGCTGGTCGTGTCCCCGGGAGTGGGTGACCGAGCCGCCCGCGGTGACGGCCGGGCCGATCGGCAGCGGGTTGCTGGTGCCCTGGAGGGAGACGGTGACGGTGTTGCCGTTCCCCGCGCCGTAGCTGGTGACGCCGTCCGAGCTGGCGACGGTCTTCTGCACCTGGGTGCCGGTGTTGAACTCGGTCTGGGCCGTCTCGCCGGTGTGTTCCAGCCGGGAGACGGCGGCGGTGATCCGGACCGTGCTGCGGCCGTGCTTCACCACGATCTCGTGGCCGGCCGTCATCGACTTGAGCTGCGGCTGGAGCCTGGTGACGTCGAGTTCGGCGAGAAGCTTGCGCTTCATGCCGCCCCAGTCGGAGCCGAGCGCCTTGGCCCCGCGCCGGTCGAGGCCGGCCACGGCCGTCTCGCCGACCGAGCGGTGGTCCTCGACCGGGTTCCCGTGGGCGCCGCGCGGGCGCAGCGGGTGGACGTCGGTGACGACGTCGGAGGAGCCGAGGCGGTGGGTCCGCTCGATCCGGGCGGGCACGTCGAGCGGCTGCTTCGGCGGTGCGGGCTCGGTCTCGCCGTGTTTCGGGGCGTCGCGCAGCGGGACGGCGACGGTGGTGTGCACGGGCACGGTGAGGTCCGGTGCGGTGACCTGCTGGCCGAGCTTCCTCGACTCGATGTGGACGGTGAACTCGGCGGTGCCGCTGAACAGTCCGGCGGGCTCGACGGTCTTGCCCTTGCTGACGGTGGTGCCGGTGGTGTCGACGGCGGAGCCGTGCACGAAGTCGTTGCGGTGGGCGAGGTTGAGGCCGAGGTCGACGTAGGGCAGCTTGAAGCGGAGCGGGACCGAGACCGTGTCGCGGATGCGGCGGTCCTTGCTGGCGCCGGTCGTCGCCCGGGTCTGGGTGCCCAGCTCGAACTCGAACTTGTCCACCGTGTCGGTGTGCCGGAAGTCCTTGGCCAGACCGGCGGTGACGGTGACGGTGGTGTCCCAGCCGTGGAGGGAGACGTGTTCGGTGAGCCGGCCGCCGCGGGACAGCTTGGAGAGCTGCGGTTTGAGGGCGATCGGGTCGAACCGCCCCTTGATCTTCATCAGGACGTCGTCCGGGACGGACCCGAACTCCCGCCGGAGGGCGCGTTCGATGCCGTCCAGGACGGCGGTGTCGCCGTTGCCGAGGCTGTGGACGACGTCGGAGGCGCTCAGCGCGCCGCGGTCGGTGATCCGGCGCGGCGGGTCGTGCGGCTCGGCGGGGCCCTGGTGGGTGACCGGGGTGCCGGTGCCGGGGCCGGTGAAGCGGGCGTGGCCGTCCGGGCCGACGGTGTAGCGGCCGGTGTCCTTGGCGTCGAGGCTGATCTCGGCCCGGATCGGGACGGTGACCGTGTGCTCCTTGCCGTCGACGGTCAGCTTGACCTCGACGCCGATCCCGGCGTCGTAGATCTCCTGCGGGCGGGCGTACTTGCCGTTGGCGTAGACCTTGTGGGAGCTGCCGTCGCGCCAGCCGTCCCGGTCGCGGACCTGCCGGGAGTAGCCGCCGCCGACGTCCACCGAGGTCTTGCCGGGCAGCGGCGCGGTGCCGCCGCCCGCGAACTGGACGGACTTGGTGTCCGAGAGCAGGGTGCGGCCGGAGGTGAAGGAGGTGGTCTCGTCGACCGGGTTGAGTTCGGCCTTGGCGTTGGGCCGCTGGTACGCCAGCTCGGTGACGTGGGCGGTGGCGGACACCTTGACGCCGTGCCTGAGCAGGGCGGCGGCGGTCTGCTCGGGCAGTTCCAGCCGGGTGCCGCGGGTCATCGCGGTCAGGTGGGAGGCGACCAGGGGGTGGCTGAACAGCTGCTGGACGTCCTGCCGGACGTCCTTCCAGGCACCGCCGAGCACCTGCTGGCCGAGCTGGTCGACCTGGTGGTGCAGCGGGGCGACGGTGGGCAGGTCACGGACGGTGGCGGTGTCGCCGAAGCCGCCGCCGGTGCCGTCGGGGCGCCGCCAGACGGCGTCGGGCGGGCTGGGGACGGTGCTGCCGGGCTCGAACGCCTTCGTCCGGTGCGGCGGCGGGGCCTCGGTCGCGACGAAGAGGGTGGGGTCGCCGGTTCCGGTGTCCTGGACGCGGCGGGCCTCGGCCTCCTCGATCAGCGCCCGGAAGTCGACCGAGGTGGTCGCGGTGCCGCCGGCCTTCCCGAGCGGGGAGTCCTTCGCGAAGGTCAGGGTGAGTTCGGCCCGGCCGTCGTAGACCACGCCGGGGCCCTTGGTCTTGGTGGTGAGCAGCACCTCCTGGCTGCTGCCGGAGATCCGCACCCTGTCCTTGATCAGCTGGAGGCCGCCGCCACCGGAGCCGGTCGACTTGTCGACCGCGCTGCCGGAGACCACGCCGGGCAGCGGGAGTTGGAGGCCGTTCCCGTCCCCCTCCTGCTCGGTGCGGACGCGCTGGACGCCGGTGCCGACGTTGAACTCGGTCTGCGGGGTGTTCCCGTGCTGCCACATGGCCTTGACCGCGGCGGTGATCTCCACCGAGCCGGTCACCAGGCCGGTCCGGTCGACCACCTCGATCCGGGTGGGCTCGCCGGACATCATGCTCTTGAGGTCCTGCTGGAGCCGGGTGGTGTCCAGCTCCGCGGTGAGCTTGTCGCGCAGCGCCGGCCACAGGCCGCCGAGCACCTCCTCGGCGGTCTGCTCGACGCCGTCCAGGACCTCCTGCATCGGCTGCTCGGCGTCCGGGCGGCCGTGCCGGTGGGTGGAGACGTCCAGCACGATGTCGGAGCCGCCGAGCCGGTGGCCCTCCAGCACGCGCCGGGGCGGGGCGAACAGCTTCTCCTTCGCGAGCGGTACGGGCGCACCGTGGACGTCCAGGGTGTCGCGGACCGGGATGCCGACGGTGGCGCCGATGTCCAGCCGCCGCACCCGCTCGCCGGGCTCGGCCGGGACGGGCTCGCCGTGGTGGGTGAGTTCGGTGAAGTCGATCGCCAGGTGGAGCTTCCCGGCGAACAGGGCGCCCGGCTCGACGGTCTTGCCGCGCGCGATCGACCGGCCGACCTCGACCGTGCTGCTGCCCTTCACCGTGTCGTGCTGGTAGCCCAGGGTCTCGGTGACGTCGGCCTTGCCCGCCTTGACCTTGGCCTGGAGGGCCAGGTTGAGGCGGTCCAGGGTGTCGCCCTGGAGGCCCACGGAGGCGTGCCGGTCCGAGCCGTTCTCGAACTCGACGCTCTTCGCGGTCTCCTGGTGGACCAGGCCGTCCACGTCCACCCGGACGGAGATCCGGCCCTTCCACCCGTTGGTCTCGAACGGCGCCTCCCAGACGTCGCCCCGGGAGAGGGCGGTCAGCCGGGGGCGCAGCGCGGCCGGGTCGAAGAAGTCCTTGGCGACGGTACGGGCGGCGGGCAGGTCGTCGCGGAAGGCGTGCTCGAAGAGCTCGACGATCTGCTGGTGGACGGCGGTGTCGCCGTGGTGCAGGCCGACGACGAGGTCGGAGGCGGAGAGCCGGCGGTGGTGGGTGATCCGGGTCGGTGGCAGGCGCAGCTCGTCGGGACCGAGCGGCTTCGCCGGGGTGAAGGCGGGGTCCTGGAGGGCGTGACCCTCGCCGGACTCGGTGGAGAGGACGGACATGGCGAGCACCGACGCGGGCGGGGACTCCGGCGGGGAGGCCGGCGGGGCGGGGTGGAGCAGCGGGTCGTGCTCCGCCTCGGTGATGACGATGCTCGGCACCTCGGGGCGGCTCGGCTCGGGCTTCGGTTCGGGCTTGGGTTCGGGCTTGGGTTCGGGCTTGGGTTCGGGCTTGGGTTCGGGCTTCGGCTCGGGCTTCGGCTCGGGCTTCGGCTCCGGCCGGTCACCGACGCCCCCGCCCCCGCTGACGGTGCGCACGCCGTGCGGGACGGGCGGCAGCACCGGTCCGTCGTGCCCGGCCGGGCCCTTCGGCCCGGGGCTGCTCACCGTCGGTAGCGCCACCGGCGGGCGGCTGCCGTCGTAGTGGTCGGTGCCGTTGTAGTAGACGGTCACCGGGTGGCCGTCGGTCGGGCCGTACCGCAGGTACTCGGTGTGGCCGCCGAGCCCGTCCGGGCCGAGGATGCGCAGCCGCAGGCCGAGGGCGTCGGCCAGCAGCGGCGGGAACGTCTCGCCGTAGCCGAGCCACCAGGACCCCTCCCAGTTCCGGACGGCGTCCTGCAACCCCGCGAACTCCTCCGGGGAGAGCGGCGCGTCGGAGATCGTCCGGTGCCGGACCTGGAGGTCGGCGAGGCCCGCGTCGGAGAGGTCGTGCAGCCCGATCCGCTCCGGGCGGCCGAGCAGGAACTCGAACTGCTCCCGGGAGCCGACGGCGCCGTCCGCGAGGTTCCAGCCCACCTCCTGCTCGACCGTCGTCCGGTCCTCGCCCTGCGCGACCCGTTCGTCGATGTACTGCCGGCGCAGGTCGTGCGGGTCCGCCGCGGGCTCCTGTCCGTGGTCGCGCAGGTACGTCTCGGCGGCCCGCCGAGCGGCCGGGTCCTTGAACTTCCAGGGGACGGTGCGCTCCGCCTGTGCCGTGGCCGCCGCCAGGTCTCCGCCGGGGCCGGCGAGTTCCTTGGCGAGCGCGGTCACGTAGCGGTCGCGCAGCAGCGGCGCCGGGACGACCTCGTGGGTGTCGACGTCCGCGACGCCGAGGTCCCGCAGGCCGTCGAGCAGTTCGGGGCGGCTCCGCCCGGCCAGTTGCTCGCCCAGGTCCTTGGTCGCGGTCTTGCGGTAGCCGCGCACGACCTCGGGCGGCAGCTTCCCCGGGCCCTGCTTCGCCAGGTGGTCGGCGACGGCGCCGCGCATGGCCTCGGGCGTCATCGGGTGGTCCGGGCGGCTGACGGCGACCGAGTTGAGCAGGCAGAGGCCGTCGCCGTCGACCCGGACCCGTTCGCCCGGCGGCGCGAACGCCGTTTCCGGGCCGACCGGTCCGGGGCGTACCGGCGTGGGGTGCACCTCTTCGGGGCGTACCTCTTCAGGTCGTACCTCGTCGGGGCGCACCTCGTCGGGTGCGGAGTGCCCCGGGCCGTCGGTGCCGGTGAAGGCGTTCGCCGGGGTCGGGTGGGCCGACCGCTCGTCCGGGTGCTCGGCGGCGGAGTTGAACGGGCCTTCGCCGCGCAGCGGCCAGCCGTCGGCGTCGTGGGCGATGGCCCAGACCCGGGTGACGTCCTGGGGCAGCGGGCGGTCGCCCGGGGAGTGCAGGCCCTGCTGGGCGTCGACCCAGACCAGCCCCTCGCCGGGGACGTTGACCAGGTTCCAGGCGTGGCCGCGGCCGTCCCCGGTCCAGGCGAGGACGATCGCCGCCGAGCCGGGCCCGCCCGCGGCGACCCGCAGGGCCACCTCGTCGAGGGCCGCCCCGCCGAGGCCCAGGTACTCGGCGGGCTGCCCGGCCCAGTGCTGGAGGTCGCCGGCCGCGCCCGGGTGGGGCTCGGACAGGGTGGGCGCGACCTGGGGTTCGCCGCGGAAGGTGGAGTGGAAGGCCATCGCGGCCGCCACGCAGTTGACGTCGCCGAGCAGGCTGTGGTCGCCGTCGGGGTTGACCAGCTCGACGAACTCCCTCGGGTGGGCGAACTTCTTCGGTCCGTCCGGGCCGGTGACGGCCTGTTCGAGGGCGTGCCGGGCCGCCGGGCCGGGCTCGCGGTACCCGCCGTCGGAGAACTCGCGCAGGAAGGAGTCCAGCGGGCGCGGGGGCTCGTCCTGCCCGGTCCTGGGGCGCTTGGGGGGTTCGGGCGGCAGCGGGAGGTCGCTGCCGCCGTGGTCGGCCTCGTACTCGTCCCGGCCCCGGCGGCGGGGGGACGGCTGCGGTGTGGCGGTGGCCCCGGCGGTGGCGTGCCCGGCCCCGTCGACGCCGCCGACCGTCCGGCCCGGCCGCACCGGGCGGACCGGGTCGTCGGCCAGGGTGGTGCCGCTCCCACTGTCGTCCGTACGAACGGGCTTCGGCCGTCCGGCGGGGCCCTCGGCCGTACCGCCCTCGGTCCGGACGGGTACCGGTCGGTCGGGCTTCGTACCGCCCTCGTCCGGCCGGCCCTTCGCGGTGGTGGCGGCGCCGCCCCCGCCCGAGGTGGTCGGGACGGGCCTTGGCGCCGGGTCGGCGAACAGCGTCTCCAGGTCAGCGTGGCCGAAGGCCTTGGCGAACAGCGCGGCGTACTCGACGTCCGGTGCCCCGCCCAGCCCCCGGGAGTAGGCCAGGACGTGGCCCGCGTTGACCACCTCGTCGGTCGGCCCGCGCCGGGGGACCGGGAAGGGCGCGGCGTGCCCGGCGAGGTTGCTCGCCAGCGAGAACAGCGTCAGCGGGTGGTAGGCCGGGTAGTAGGCGCCCTTGCCGTCGTCCAGGGCCTTGGTCTGGATGTGCTCGATGTAGGAGGCCCAGGTGTGCCCGACCCCGCTGAGGTGGACGAGGTGGTGCACGCCCTTCCCGACCAGGCCCATCGCCAGGCCCGCCCCGAAGGTGTTGAAGCCGGTCGTGAACTGGTGCTTGTCGTCGAAGACCAGGTTGTACAGGCCCTCGGAGAGGTTGCCCTGTCCGGCCTCCACCAGCTGCTCGCCGAGCATGGCGCCCAGCCGGTAGAGCCGGTTCCCCTCGCCCAGGTGGGCGGCCAGGTTCGGCAGGTGGTCGGCCAGCGCGGAGATCCCGTGCTCTCCGAGGTCCGCACCGCCGTGGTCCAGGACGCCGCGCAGCACGGTGCTCAGCGAGTCGTTGGCGGCGCCGTGCTTGGTCCACCCGGCGACGAACGCCTCGGCGTACTCCTTGCCGAGGTTCCTGGCCGCGTCCTTGCCCAGCACGCCGCCGAGGTGCTTCTCGAAGCTGCCCGCGAGGTTCCCGGTGAACTTCTCGACGAGGGAGTCGGCGCCCCCCTTGCCGAAGCCCGCCTTGAGGAAGGGTTCGATGTGGTTCATCTCCTGGCCGATCGACTTCGCGAAGGCCTTCGCCTCCGCGTCGCCCAGGCCCGTGCCCGCGCTCTTGCCCGCGCCCTTGCCGAGGCCCTTGCCCGCGCCCTCGCCCAGGCCGTCCCCGACGCCCTTGCCGAGCCCCTTCCCGAGGCCCTTGCCCACGCCCTCCCCGACACCGTCCCCGAGGCCCTTGCCGAGCGCCTTGGCCCCGGCCTTCTCCAGGTCGGCGAGCGCCGTGCCGCCCACGTGCTTGGTCGCCGTGTCCAGGAGGTGCTTGAGCGCCTCCTGGTCCCCGCTCTTGAGGACCGTCTCCAGTTCCTTGGCGAGCACCGACCCGCCGCTCTTGCCGACCAGACTGCCGATCAGCTTGCCGAGGCCCATCCCGAGCACGCTGACCGGGCCGGAGATCAGTCCGCCGACGAAGCCGTTCAGCACGCTCTGCTTGAACGCGTCCAGGTCGTAGCTGTGCCGGTCGCCGTCGGCCATCTGGATGCCCTGGATGATCGAGTCCATCAGCGCGCCCTTCACCAGGCCGGTGAAGGTGTGCATCAGGATCGTCTTGACCAGGTACTTCAACAGCAGCGTCAGCGCTTCGCGGGTGAAGAAGTACTTGAGCGACAGCCCGGCGAAGTCGGCGCCGAACGTGAACGGCGCCCAGAAGGTGGCCATGGCGATCTCGAAGAGCAGGTCGACGAGTTGGGCGATCGCCATCCACTTGGTGTACTCGACCTGGTTGGCGACGTCCCCCGCGCAGTCGGCGAGCGCCTGGGCGGTGTCGGCGGCCGCCGAGACGTAGTCGGATCCGCCGCCGACACCGATGAACTGGTTCATCGCCAGGCTGAACTGCTGGGCGGCCTGCCCCTCGAACTCCTGCCGGGCCTTGACCGCGACCGTGGCGATCAGCCGGCGCAGATCCGGCAGGTCCTTGGCAAGCTGCTCGTACGCGTCGCGGATCTCCCGCATGTCGCCCTCGTTCGCGGCCGGCCAGGGCGAGCCCGAGACCACACCGAAGAAGTCGGCGAGCCTGGGGCCGGGGTCGATCGACGAGTACGACAAGGGGGCTTCTCCTAGAGGCTGTTGATGATGTCCGTCGCGGTGTCCTCCGCGTAGTCGAGGTCCGCGACCAGGTTGATGCCGTTCTCGCCGGCCTTCGCGACGACCTCGCTGATCTTCTGGACCAGGTCCTCCAGGTCCTTGGTGGCCTGGTCCACCTGCTGGTGGTACTGCTTGCCGATCTCGTCGTCGCCGCCGACCTTCTTGTTGGCGTCGTTGATGTGCTTGACCTCGTCCGAGATCTTGTCGATCAGGGTCTTCAACTCGCCGAACTCCGCGAACCGCCGCTTGAGGTCCTGGGTCTTGGCGAAGACGTTGTCGGAGGAACTACTCACGGAACTCCTCCTGGCGCCCGGCCCGGCGGCGCTCCGACTCGGCGTCCGCCCCGTACCCGGGCCGCATCGAGCGCAGCGGCTCCAGCAGCCGGTCCAGGTCGCTGCCGCCGGTCATCGACATCCGGAGCATCTCGCCGACGCCCTCGAAGCCCTTGACCGCCTGGACGACCTGCTCGCCCATCTTCGCCCGGGCCTCGTTGAGCAGGTCGGTGAGCAGGCTGCCGAGCTGGGCGGGGGCCAGCTCCTGGTAGGCGGTGGTGTGGAAGGTCAGCGCGAGGACCTGGCCCTGGGGGCCGACCTTGGCGGTGACCATCCGGTCCTTGGAGGTGACCGTGGCGGAGGACGCGGCCAGTTCGGCCTGGACGGCCTCGGCCTTCTCCTTCTGCACCCGCAGGGCCTCCATGGCCTGTTCGAACTCGGCGCTCATCGAGCCGAACAGGCCGTCGGGGCCGAAGGGGTCGGCGGTGGCGGGCATGGTGCTTCCTTTCGCGGTGGCGGGGGTGGCTGGTGGTCAGCGGCCGATGACGCCGCTGACGGCGGTGCTCTCGGTGCCCCAGACCTCTTCGTCCTCGGCCAGCCAGGTGGTGCGCTGGCGGTCCTTCTCCTTCTGGCCGGGCGCGCCGGCACCGGCGCCCGCGCCGGGCGGCATCATCGGCGGCATCCCGCCGGTGGTCGACATGCCCTTGCCGGTGAGCGCGGCCCGCTCGGCCTCGGCGGCCGCCTTGGCCGCCGCGGCCTTCTCCGCCTCGGCGGCGGCCTCCGCGGCCGTCCGGGCCTGGAGGGTGTTCGGATCGCCGCCGGAGGCCAGTGACTTGGCGCTCATGCCGCTGCGGCCGCCGGGCAGCAGGCCGCCGCCGGGCAGGCCCCCGCCGAGACCGCCGAGGCCGCCGGCGGAGTCGCCGAACGACAGGCCCGACGGGTGGTAGCCGCCCGACCCGAAGTCGCTGCCGGGGAGCAGCCCGTCACCGCCCCCACCACCGGAGCCGAAACCGCCGCCGAAGCCGGAGTCGAAGGCGTGCCGCTGGTCGGCGAGCAGCTGGGAGACCTCGGAGACCGGCCTGCCGTCGGGATCCAGCAGGGTGCCGTCGGAGTCGACCCGGGAACCGGGCCGGACGACCACCGGGTTGCCGTTGCCGTCCAGGACGGGCTTGCCGTCGGGGCCGATCACCCGGCCCTGGTCGTCGACGGTCGAGCCCGGCGGCACCTTCATGTGGTCGCCCGAGCCGGTGCCGACGCTCGCCCCGTCGGGCGCGGTGATCGGCTTGCCGTCGCGACCGAGGACGGGCCGGCCGTCCGGGCCGATCACCTGGTGGGTGGTCGGGTCGATGCGGCTGCCGGGCGGCACGGTGACGGGGTTGCCGTCGGCGCCGTAGATCTGCTTGCCGTTCTTGTCCAGCAGCGGCACTCCGGAGCCACCGCCGTCCCCGAGCGAGGGCAGGCCGCCGTGGTCACCGAGCCCGCCGAGCCTGCCGGGGCCGGTGGTCAGGCCGGGCCCGGGCCCGAGGTCGGTGGAGCCGGGGCCCTTGAGGCCGTCCGGGCCGCCGAGGCCGCCCGGGCCGCCGGTGAGGCTCTTGAAGTTGTCGCTCATCCCCTTGCTCATGTCGCTCAGCGACTTGTTCATGTTGTCGTTCATGGTGCTGAGGTTCTTGCCGAGGTCGGCGAGGGGGTCCGTCTTCGACGGGTCGTCCGTCGGCGGCGGGTTGTACGGCGTCCGCATCGACGGCGTCTTCACGCCCGCCGAGAGGGCCTTGATCGCGGGGACGTACGCCTTGTCGAGGGTGGCCGTGGCCTCCTTCGCGGCCTTGTCGAGGTGGTCGGCGACGTTCTTGAGCCAGATCTCCTTGGCCCGCTGCTCCGCCTTCTTCCAGAAGTCGTCGCCGTTCGGGTCGCCCCAGGCGGTGGTGACCGTGAAGTTCGGGGTGCCGTAGACGGTGATCGTCGGCCCGTCGGAGGTGGAGTTGGTGACCGAGGTCTCGGCGACGGTGACGTGCGCCGAGGACATCCCCTCGATCAGCGAGTCGAAGAGCGGGTTGACCGGCCAGGCGTCGCGGCTGTTGCGGTAGTCGTCCTGGCCGTACCACATGGACAGGACGGCGTTGCCGACGGCGTCGCGGGCGTCCTTGAGGTAGCTGTACACGTGCTTGTCGTGCAGGTCCTTGGCGAGGTCGTCCAGTTCGCCGCCGAACATGGTGAGCATGGTCCTGAACGCCCCGGCCGCGCTGCCCTGCCAGTCGGCGCCGGGGGCGGCGATGTCACCGGCCCAGCCGTTGACCGTCGGCGCCCAGGTCTGGAGCAGCTGCTCGGCGCCCTGGAGCGTCGCGGCGGCGGTGTCGAAGCTCCAGACGCTCATGGTGTCGTTCTCGGCGGGCGAGTGGGCGAGCGGCATCAGGACGTCGTAGCCCTGCTGGATCCACTTCCCGAGGTCGGTCGTCCCGGCCTCGAACTGCGGCCAGTTGAGGTTGCAGCCGATGACGTAGCTCCACTGCCCGCCGTCGGTGCCGGTGAAGTTGTACGACCACCAGCAGTCGTAGCCCTCGTTGCCGCCGGTCTGCTTGAAGTAGTTGAGCGTCTCGCACTTGTGGTTGGCGATCCACTTCACCTTGTCGTCACCGGTGACGGTGGAACGCTGGACGAAGGTGGTCTGGGTGCTGCTCGCGAAGACCGGCAGCACGTCTTCCCAGGTCTTGTCGGCCATGCGGTCACAGCTCCAGGGCGTCGGGGCACGGGGCGGGCCGGAGGGAGGGCCGGCCCGCCCCGTGGGCAGGGGGGTGACGGCGCGGGCGCCGTCGGAGGGGGTCGGTGCGCGGGACGGACGAGGTCGGACCCTGAGTCAGGGTCGGACCCTGATTCGGAGTGGGACTCTGAGTCAGAGTGGGACCCTGAGTCGGGGTCAGACCTTGAGTCCGCCGCCGCCGAGGACGTCCTGCACCAGGTACATCATCTGAGCGGCCGAGAGGGCGTCGTCCGCTCCGTTCTTGAGGTCACGCTCGGCCCTCGACAGGTCGTCGATCATCTTCTGCACCTGGTCCTCCAGCGACTTGAACTGGTTCTCCAGGGACTGGCAGTACTTGGCGAAGCTCGACTCGATCTGCTTGACGCTCGGCAGCGCCGTGCCGCCACCGGCCAGCAGGGTGGCGTAGTCGCCGGAGAACTGCCCGCCGCCGATGCCCAGGACGAACTGCTGGAGCGCCACCCGGGTGGGGTGGGTCCGCAGGTCCTGGAGCATCTTGACCAGCTTGGTCCGGGCGAAGTCGAGCAGGTAGGAGTCGGTGACCGTGAAGGTGTTGCCGTCGTCCTCCCCGCCCGGCTTCTTCTTCGGGTCGTCGGCCGGCTTCTTCTTCGGACCGTCGTCGGCCGGCTTGTCGTCGGACACCGCGGCTCACCCGGTCCTAGTAGGTGAAGTTGGAGCCGGCGCGCTTGTCCGAGTCCCGGATCAGGCCGTGCACCTCGTCCAGGGCGGCGGCGGCCTTCGCGACGTCGTCGGTCATCGCCGCGTCCGCGCTCGACAGGATGTCGGAGTAGGCCTTGCCGCCGTCGGCGTAGTCACCGTGCAGCTCGTGGCCGAGGCCCTGGGTGAGGAAGGTGCGGGTCTGCTCCATCATCTCGTGCATCATCTGACTCTGCTGGCGCAGCATCGCCGCGGCCTCGTCGATCTGCTGGTGGTGGAGTTCCATCCGGTCGTCTGCCATGGTGCGTTCCCTTCGGTCAGCGGTGGTGGGGTGGTGCGGGCTCAGCTGCCCGCCGGCCCGGTGTCGGCTCAGGCCGGTGTCAGCTCAGGCCGTTGACGATGGCGTCGCCGGCGCCGAGGCCGGAGACGATCTGCACGGAGTCCTGGCCCGCGCCCTGGATCAGGCCGGAACCGCTGGTGAGCAGGTCGTGGAAGGTCTTGTACTGCTCGCGGACCTTGTCGTACTTGGCCTGCCAGTCCTGCATCTTCTCCACGAAGACGGTGCTCGCGGCCGCCTGGAAGTGCGCGGTGATCTCCTCGACCACCGCGTGGATCTGGCGCTGGGTCTCCTGCATGTGCTGGTCCTGCGCCTCCACGGTGGTCAGCACCTGCTGCACTACCGCCGGATCGTTGAGCATGCTGTTGCCGGCCATGCGTCGTCCCTTCTCGGGGTGCGGGCACCGGTCGTTCGCCGGTGCCTCGGGATGGGGCGTGCGCGGCCCGGCATCTTGAACGGGCGCGCACGGCTGTCGGGTTCAGCCCCCGCAAGGGTTGGTCAGGTTGGTCGGGTTCGCCGCGCCGCCGACGCCCCCACCGCCGACCACCCCGCCGGCGGCCAGCGCCGCCGGGTCGAGGCCGGGGCCGGTGGGCAGCAGGCCGAGCAGGCGGTTCGGGACGCCGGCGGGGGCGACCTTGTCGTAGCCGAGCTGCTTGGCCGCGGCGGCGGAGGGCAGCGGGTACTTCACCCCGGCGTCGGTGACCAGGTAGACGGTCGAGCCGGCGCCGGAGCCCGTCACGGCCCGGACCAGGGCGCCGCCACCGGGGCGCACCGCGATCAGGTCGGCGCCGCCGCAGGCCGGGGCGACGCCCGGCTGGGCGGCCGGGGGCCGGCCGTCGGCGGCGTCCGCCAGGGTGAGGGTGACCGCGCCCGGGTCGGCCGTCGGGCCCAGTTCGGCGCACGGCGCCTGACCCTGGCCGACGGCCGTCGGCTGCGGTGGCCGGGCGGGGAGTCCGGTGCCGGCCCAGGCGGCCGCGGTGGCGGCGGGCGGCTGGTGGGCGGCGAGGTCGGCCGGACCGACCGGGCCGGGGGTGACGGCCGCGCCGCCGTAGGCGTCCCGCTGGGTCCGCGGGTCCTCCTGGACGAGCCGGAACAGCGTCTCGCCGAGCGGCACCAGGCCGTCCCCGGCGAGCAGGTAGTGCTCGCCGCCGGGCCCGGCGAACAGCTGGCCGACCTTGCTGGGCAGGCCCGCGATCGCCGGTCCGGGGGTGCCCCGGCCGGGCAGGTCCGGGGCCTTGAGGTCCGGTCCGACCGGGAGGGCGTCCAGGAAGCCGGCCGTCACGGGGTACGGGGTGGCGGCGGCCCGGCCGAGCGCCCGCAGGCCCCCGTTCGCGGTGTCGATCCTCAACCGGTGCCCGTGCCAGAGCAGTTGGGGGGTGCCGTCGGGCCCGGCCGCCAGTACCGACTGGTCGTCGGCGAGCGGGCGCCCGCTGCGGCGCAGGCCGACCGAGAGCGTCAGCTGCGGGAGCATCCGGGTGCCCTGGGTGGCCGTGGTGGCGCAGGCCGACCAGTCGGCCGGGCCGAGGTCGCGCACGGCCGGGACGGCGTCGGGGGCGCCGAGGATCCCGACCGCGGGGCCGCGCGGGGTGCCGGCCAGCGAGGCGGCGCTGACCTCCGCGAGGCGGAACTGGTCGCCGGCGAGCAGGCGGGCGCTGGACTGGTTGAGCACCGGGCGCAGCAGGCCGTCGGCGTACAGGTAGCGGGCGCCGCTCTCCTTGACCACCACCAGGGTGCCGGGCTTCTGCCAGGCGGTCGCGCCGCCGGGCCTGACGAGCCCGTAGACGCCCACGCCGACGCCGATCAGCAGTCCGACGGCCAGCCCGACCGTGGCGCCGCGGGTGGTCCGGGCGACGGGTGTGTCGGGGGCGTCGGGTTCGCCGCGCAGCATTCCGGAGGAGACCCGGCTCATCACGAACAGGTGAGCCTGCACCTGGTCGCGTCTGGACTGCATGGGAGGTCTCCCGGGGTCGGTGGTTCGGGTCGAGGGGTGTGCGCGGACTGCGCCGTCTGCGCGGACTGCGCTGTCTGCGCCGTCCGCGCGGTCCGCGGGCGCTACGGCCGGTCAGCCCGCCACGCCGCGCAGCGCGTGGTAGAAGCCGAGCGTCTGGAGCGCGAGCGGCAGCAGCGCGACGGCCGCGAGCGAGTGCAGCAGGTCGGCGGCGCGGCCCCAGTAGGGCAGCAGTCGGCGGCCGGGCACCGTCCAGGCGACCACCAGCAGGGCCGCGGCGACGGCCAGCAGCCCGGCCAGCAGCGTCAGCCGGTCCTGCGGGTCGCCGCGCAGGCCGAGCCGGCCGGCCAGCAGCACCAGCCCGTACAGGCCGGGCAGGATGACGGCGAGCCGCTGCCGGAGGCTGCCGATCTCGCGCGCGTGCAGCAGGAGCAGCACCGACAGGTCGGCGGCGGTCGCGGCCGGGCCCCAGCCGTCGGCGCCGGCCAGCAGGGTCAGGCAGGCGGCGCAGGCCAGGCCGGTGGCGGTCAGGAAGCCGGTGAGGTAGCCGTCGGCGACACCGCCGCGGGCGAGCACGGACCCGGCCGGGAAGGGCTCGATGTCCTCCTGGAGCTCCTCGGCGTTGCGCGGCAGCGCGGGCAGCCGCAGCCCGGCGAGCTTGAAGGCGAGTCCGGGCAGGAAGGCGCCGAACAGCACGGCGGCGCAGGCCAGTACGGCGGCGGAGTGCTCCGGCGGCACGTCCCGGACGGCCATCGCCCCGGCGCCCACGCCGACCACCGCGACCAGCAGCGCGGAGAGGAAGAACGGTGCCGAGGCGCCGGTGACGGCGAGGGCCAGGACGGCCGCGCCGGCCCCGGCGGAGCCGCCGGCCAGCAGCCGGTCGGCGGCGCCCAGCCCGGGCAGCAGGGTCGCCGCGGTGACGGCGTACCCGATCCCGGCGGCGCCCAGGGCGGTGCCCGCGCCGGCGTCGCCGACGGTGCGGGCGGCCCCGCCGGCGCCGACCAGCAGCAGCACGGCGGCGGTCGCGGCGGCGGCGCAGCGGGCCGGCCCGGGGCCGGGCAGGAGCAGCAGCGCGATCCCGCCGGCGAGGGCGACCAGGGCGGCGGCCACCGCAAGGTGGTGGGTGAGTGCGGGGCGCCAGGAGTCGGGGCGTTCCAGCATGCCGCTGCGCACCCCGTCGACCAGGTCGTCGAAGTGGACCGGCGGCAGTTCGGCGGTGCGCGGGCGCAGGTGCAGTTCCTCGCCGTCGTGCAGTCCGAGCGCGTCCGGGGTGCGTTCCTCGTCGAGGGGTTCGCCGCCGAGGCGTTGGAGCACCCAGCCGGAGTGTTCGCCGCCGGCCTCCTCGGTGTCGGCCCCGGCGTGTCCGAGGACGGCGGGCATCAGGTCCGCGAGGACCACGTCGGACGGCACGGCCAGTTCGAAGGCCGTCCCGGGCGCGCGGAACCTCAGCCTGCACAGGCCGGCCACGGCTGCACCACTCATGCTCTCCACTCTCCGCTCCACCGGCTTCCGACGGCCTTCCGACGACCCTCCGACGACCTTCCGACGGGCTTCACGTGCGCTCCGGCGGAAAGGTTCACGGGCCGGTGAACCTCCACGGGGGCGCGGCACGTGCGATGGGTCGACAGATCCACGCGTGTGTGAGGAGGGCCCCGTTGAGCCAGGTCGTGGTCGACCGTCCGCCCCGGCGCTCCGGGCCGGAGATGCCGGACGGGGACATCCAGTTGCAGGAGCCGCCCGGTCTGCCGGAACAGCAGAGCGGGCTGGCGATGATGCTCACCATGGCGCCGATGGCGCTGAGTTCGCTGTCGATGGTGTTCATCTTCCTGAACCCGAACACCGCCAACGGGCCGCTGACGTACGTCGCGATCGGCATGATGGGCCTGTCCGCCGTCGGCATGCTGGTCACCCAGCTGATCCGGGGCGCGAGCGACCGCAAGCGGCAGCTGCGCGGCGAGCGCCGGGACTACCTGCGCTACCTGTCGCAGATCCGCCGGCAGGTCCGCCGGCACACCGTCGAGCAGCAGCGGGCGCTGGCCTGGCGCCACCCGGAGCCGGCCGCGCTGGCGACCATGGTGGGCAGCTCGCGGCTGTGGGAGCGGCGGGCCGGCCACCCCGACTTCGGTGACGTGCGGATCGCGGTGGGCGCCCAGCGCCTCGCGGTGCGGCTGGCGCCGCTGGCCACCAAGCCGGTCGAGGACCTGGAGCCGCTGTGCGCCCACGCGCTGCGGCGGTTCATCCACGCGTACGGCACGCTCCCGGAGCAGCCGATCGCGGTGCACGTGCGCGGCTACGCCCACGTGCTGCTGCGCGGGCCGCGGGAGGAGGCCGACGCCGGCACCGACGAGGCGGGCGGGGGCACGGGCACCGGCGGACACCCGGCCACCACCGGGGAGGACGGCGCCGACGGTGAGGCCCGACGCGCCCTGGCCCGGGCGGTGGTGGCCCAACTGGCCTTCTTCCACGCCCCCGACGAACTGCGGATCGCCCTGGTCACCGGCCCGGAGCGGCGGGCCGACTGGGACTGGACGAAGTGGCTGCCGCACGCCCTGCACCCGAACGAGACCGACGGCGCCGGCCCGGTGCGGCTGGTCGCCGCCTCGATGGTCGAGCTGGAGCAGCTGCTCGGCAGTGAGTTCGCCGCCCGCGGCCCCTGGGAGCCGGACGTCCAGCCCGGCCGGGAGGAGCCGTACGTCCTGGTCGTGGTCGACGGGGTGGCGCTGCCCTCCGGGGGCCGCGCGGCGCTGGCCGGCTACCGCAACGCGACCGTGCTGGACGTGGGCGGCGCCCTGGAGTGGGAGCACGCCAAGCACCGGCTGCGGCTGCGGATCACCGCGGCCGGCGCACTGGAGCTGGTCGGCTCGGACCGCAACCGCCGGGACGCCGTCACCGCGCTCGGCCGCCCCGACGCGCTCGGCCCGGCCGCCGCCCGCCGCTACGCCGCGCAGCTGGCGCGCTACCGCCTCGGCACCGGCTCCGACGGCACCGAGCCGCTGGCCACCGACTTCGACCTGACCTCGCTGCTGGGCGTCAAGGACCTGCACCGGCACGACGTCCGCCGGGCCTGGTCCGAGCGGCCCGCCGAGCAGCGGCTGCGCGTCCCGCTCGGCCTGGGCTCGGACGGCGCCCCGGTGGACCTCGACATCAAGGAGTCCGCCCAGGGCGGCATGGGCCCGCACGGCCTGCTGATCGGCGCGACCGGCTCCGGCAAGTCGGAGCTGCTGCGCACCCTGGTGCTGGCCCTCGCGCTGACCCACTCCTCCGAGACGCTCAACTTCGTGCTGGTCGACTTCAAGGGCGGCGCCACCTTCCTCGGCCTGGACCGCCTGCCGCACACCTCGGCCGTGATCACCAACCTGGCCGACGAGGCCGCCCTGGTGGACCGGATGCGCGACGCCCTGCACGGCGAGCTGATGCGCCGCCAGGAGCTGCTGCGCTCGGCGGGCAACTACACCTCACTGCTGGACTACGAGGCCGCCCGGGCCGCCGGCGTCCGGCTGGACCCGCTGCCGACGCTGTTCGTGGTGGTCGACGAGTTCTCCGAACTGCTCGCCGCACACCGCGACTTCATGGAGCTGTTCATCATGATCGGCCGGCTCGGCCGCTCGCTCGGCGTGCACCTGCTGCTCGCCTCCCAGCGCCTGGACGAGGGCCGGATGCACGCCCTGGAGTCCCACCTGTCCTACCGGATCGGCCTGCGCACCTTCTCGGCGATGGAGAGCCGCGGCGTGCTCGGCGTGCCCGACGCCTACCACCTGCCCTCCCAGCCCGGCAACGGCATCCTGCGCAGCGACATCTCCACCCTGACCCGGTTCAAGGCCGCCTACGTCTCCGGCCCGTACCGTCCGCAGCGGCCGAGCCCGGCCCGGCAGGCGGCGGTGGCCGGCCAGGTCGTCGCGTACGGCACCGAGTACGTCGCGCCGCGCCGGCAGCCGGTGGTCGAGCCGGTGGCGGCGGCGGCCGAGGCGCCCGAGGAGGAGACCGCCCACACCCTGCTGGAGCTCGCCGCCGAGCGCCTCACCGACGCCGGCCCGCCCGCCTACCGGGTCTGGCTGCCGCCGCTGGACGTGCCGCCCACCCTGGACGAGCTGCTGCCCCCGCTGGCGCCGCACCCCGAGTACGGCCTGACCACCGAGGGCGGGCCACGGCGCGGCGCCCTGACCGTGCCGGTCGGCGTGGTGGACCGGCCGTTCCAGCAGCTGCGCGACCTGCTCACCGCCGACCTGTCCGGCGCGGGCGGCCACGTCGGCATCGCCGGCGCCCCGCAGAGCGGCAAGAGCAACCTGCTGCGCACCCTGGTCACCGGCCTGGCGCTGACCCACACCCCGCGCGAAGTGCAGTTCTACTGCCTGGACTTCGGCGGCGGCGGCCTGTCCGCGCTGCGCGGCCTGCCGCACGTCGGCGGGGTCACCGGGCGGCACGACCCGGAGCGGGTGGGCCGCACCGTCGCCGAGATCAACGGCATCATCGCCCGCCGCGAGCAGAGCTTCGCCCGGCTGGGCATCGACTCCGCCGCCGCCTTCCGGCGCCGCCGGGCGGCCGGCGACCCGGAGCTCGCCGACGACCCGCACGGCGACGTCTTCCTCGTCGTCGACGGCTGGAACACCCTGCGCCAGGAGTTCGGCGAACTCGTCCAGGTGCTCGGCCTGATCGCCGGACGCGGCCTCAACTACGGCGTCCACCTGGTCGTCACGGCGACCCGGTGGGCCGAGGTCACCAGCGCGCTGCGCGACCAGCTCGGCACCAAGTTCGAGCTCCGGCTGGGCGATTCGGTCGACTCCATGATCAACATGCGGGCCGCCGCCACCGTCCCCAAGGTGCCCGGCCGGGGCCTCACCGACGAACAGCTGCACTTCCTCACCGCCCTGCCCCGGATCGACGGCACCGGCGACCCGGACGACCTCGCGGACGGCGTCGCCGACCTCGTCGAAGCCGTCAACGACCACTGGACCGGCCCCCGCGCACCCCAGGTGCGGATGCTGCCGCTGCTGCTGGAACCCGCCGCCCTGCCCGCCCCCGAGGGCCGGCTGCGGATCGCCCTCGGCCTGGAGGACCGGGAGATCTCCCCGCTCTGGCACGACTTCGAGGACTCCCCGCACCTGATGGTGATCGGCGACAGCGAGACCGGCAAGACCAACCTGCTGCGCCACCTGGTCAACGGCATCACCTCGGCCTACACCCCCGCCGAGGCGCGGATCATGCTGATCGACTTCCGGCGCGGCCTGTTCGACCTCGTCCCGGAGGAGTACCGGCTCGGCTACGCCGTCGCCGTCGACGTGCTCAAGCAGATCGTCCAGGGCGCGGCCCGCGCCATGGAGGGCCGCGTCCCCGGGGAGTCCATCACCCCGGCCCGGCTGAAACTGCGCGACTGGTGGACCGGCGCCGAACTGTTCATCCTCGTCGACGACTACGACCTGATCGCGGCCCCGCTCACCGGCCACCCCTTCGCCCCGCTCCTCGACCACCTCGCCCAGGGCACCGAACTCGGCCTGCACCTGATCGTCGCCCGCAGCGCCAACGGCGCCGGCCGGGCCCTGAGCGACCCGCTGCTGCGCCGACTGCACGAGGTCAACACCCCGGCGGTGCTGCTCTCCTGCCCGCCCAGCGAGGGCGTGCTGTTCGGCAACGTCAAGCCGCGCCAGCTCCCGCCCGGGCGGGCCCTGCACATCACCCGCCGGCGCACGGTGCAGCTCCAGACGCCGCTGGTGCCCGAGCCGGCGGAGGGGGCGGAGGGGGTGCGGAAGGAGTGACGGCGCGGGTGCCGGCGCGGGTGCCGGCGCGGGAGCGGCGCCGGTGAACCGAAGGCCGTACCCGCGCCGTACAGCCTGCCGGGACGCCGCCCGTACGGGTCCCGACGACCGAACAGGGAGGCGTACGCCGATGGTTGAGGTGGGGCCCCGCCCGTCCACCGAGCCGGGCTCCGGTTCGGCGCTGCGCCGCCGGTTCGGCCGCCGCTCCGCCGCACCCGCGCCGGCTGCTCCGACCGCGACGGCTGTTACGGCCGCTCCGACCGCGACGGCCGCGACGCCGCCCGCGCGCCGCGCGCCGACCCGCTCCGTGCTCCGCCCCTTCGGCCCGCACTACGTGATCGCCCCGCGCGAGGTCAGCGACGCCGAACTGTCGGCCGCGATGGGCAGCCTGCGGCCGGTGCCGAACGCCCTCGTCGTGGTCGCCGCTGCGGCCGACGCCGCCCCGGTGCTGCGCGAGCAGATGGCCGAACTCGGGCTGATCGCCCGCACCCGCGGCGCCGGCAGCCTGATCCTGGCGGCCTCCGGCCTCGCCGCCCTCGGGCCCGGCGGCCGACGGCCCGCCGAGGTGGTGGCCGACAAGGCAGGCCTCCCGGTGGTCGCCCCGGACGGCCTGGTCGCCATCCAGCCCGACGGCACCCTCAAGGTCACCGCGCCCGCGGGCTCCGCCGAACCCGCGACCTGGTGGCACTGCCCGCCCGGGGGCCGGCCCCGCCGGCTGCGCGAGACGGTCGAGGCGACCGGCCCCGTCCCGCCGGTCCCACCCGGGCCCTCCGGTCCCGGCCTGCCGCCGCCCGCCGTCCCGCCCCGGACCGTCGCCGCGCCCGGGCCGACCGTGCTGCCCGCCTCCGTCGCCGTCCACCGGCTGGCCACCGGCTACTGGCTCAGCCACGTCACGGCCCGCCCCGAACCCGCGATGCCGTTCCTGCGGCAGCTCGCGACCCCGCCCGGCACCACCCCGCTGGTGGTCGGCACCCCCGCCCAACCCGTGCTCGCCCCCGAGGAGTTCGCCGACGCGGCGCTCTCCCTGCCGACCGGCCCGGACCAGCTCCTGGTCACCGCCCCCTGGGCCGACCCGGGCACCCTCGCCGCCCTCTCCGGCACTCTCGCCGAACGGCTCGGCCGCCCCGTCCACGCCTCGATCGGCCTCCCGGTGGCCCACCAGGGCGTCCACACCACCCGGATGCTCGACCACCACGGCGCCACCACCTGGGAGCCGTACCTGATCCGGCTCACCTCCACCAACCGGCACGACACCGTCGGCGCCGCCTGGCGCAACGGCGGCGCCGGGTGGCGCACGGTCGGGCCCGGCGTGTTCGAGGCCTTCCCGTTCTGGTGCCTGGAGGCCGTCCCCGCCGGGCTCTGGCTGCGCCCCGAGCCGCCGTACGCCTGGGCGCCCCGGCTGCTGCGGCCCGATCCGGCCCGCCCGCTGCTCGTGGTCGGCGAGCGGGCCCGGCTGATCCCGCACGACACCTGGGAGCAACTGGCCGCACTGCTGGACCAGTTGCCCGCCCCCGGGGTGCGGGGGTTCGGGCTGCTGCTGCACGGGCTGGTCGACGCGGCCTCCGAGAGCAGCGCCCGCTTCTTCGCCCGGATGCACGGGCTGGTCTGGCTCAACCCGCCCGCCCGGAGCGGGCTTTCCGGCCCGGCGCCGGTCCCGGTCCCGACCACCCCTTCGGCCTCTGCGATGGGCGGCGGCCTCGGCCTGCCGTCCGCGCCCGCCACCCTGCCGACGGGCGCGGGCACGGAGTCCTTCGCCGTACCGTCGCTTCCCACGGCCGTCGCCCCGGACCTGCTCCCCCCGACGGCGCCACCGGCCGGGCTCGCCATCAGCAGCGCCGGGGCCGCACCGGCGGGCGTGCCTGCCGCGCCCCGACCGCCCACCGCCGAAGGCCCGTTCGCCGCCGAGGCGATGGCCACGGCGGTCGGCGCTCCCGCGCCCGGACGCCCGGCCGAGCGGCCCACCGCTGCGGCGGAGCCCGCGCCACCGGTGACCGCTGAACCAGCCGTCACCGCACCGGAGTCCACCCCGGAACCCGAGCGGCCCGTCGAGGGCGAGACTGCCGAGGGTGCGACCGCCGAGGGTGCGACTGCCGAGGGTGAGACCACCGAAGCCACACCCCTCGCCTTCGCCCTCGCCGCACGCTACTTCGGCGCCGCCGACGCCCTGCCGCTCGCCCCGGTGAGCAGCGCCGCCGACCGGGACGCCTTCCGCACCCTGCTCGGCGAGCACTACCACCGCGGCGCCGGACGCGTCGAACCCGCCGTCACCCGGCTGCCGGGCCTGCGCTCGACCGGCCGGGACGACCTCAAGCCCGACCTGGTCGCCGTCCTGCTGCACCACGAGGGCACCGACGTGCCCGCCGCCCGAGAGGCGGTGGTCGCCGCGGCACGCGGCGGCGCCCCCGGCCCGCTCGCGCCGTACCTGGCCTGCCTGGCCTCCGGCCTGCGCCGCCTGCCGAGCCATCACGGCGCGGTGCTGCTGGGTACGGACCTCCCGCCGGAGGTGCTGGAGGCGTACCCGCCCGGCCTCGCCCTGGTCGAGCCGGCGCCGGTCACCGGCCTCTCCTCCCCGGCGGCCGACCTGGGCAGCGCCGTCGAGTTCGTCGTCTGGTCGACGACCGGGCGCCGGACGGCCGTGTTCGGCGCGGACGGCGAGGTGCCCCAGGTCACCTTCGCCCCGGGCACCGGCTTCGTCGTGGTCGGGACCGTCCCCGGCGACGGCGCCGCCCGGCCCGCCCGGGTGCTGCTGCGCGAGACCGGCGGCCCGACCACGCCGGACGCCGACCGCGACCGCAGCGCCCGGGACCGGCTCCGGGCCTGGCTGGAGCGCCGCGACAAGGTGGCGCCCGCCGACCGCCGGGCGGTCGGCCGCCCGGAGCGCTTCCGGCTGACCCCCGGCGCGGCCCTGCCCGTACCGGGGCCCGCCGCCGAACTCCCGTCCGCCCCCGAACTCCCTTCCGTCCAGGCCGACCCCGAGCCGGCCGCCGAGGCCTGACCGGACGACGGCCGGCCCCTCCCCACTCGACCCCGGAGCACGCATGCCGCCCGCCCACGCCCGCCCGTCCCGGCCGAAGGCCCTGCACATCGCCACGGCCGCCGTGCTGATCACCGCCGTCACCGCGACCGCGGCCAGCGCCCGCCCGCACCGCACCACCCAGCCGCAGCCCGGCGCCACCGCCACCCCGGGAGCCACCTCCTCCCCCGGCCCGGCGGCCGGGCTGAACGACCCGCGCCTCAAGGACATCGCCCAGCAACTGGTGTCCAGCGCCGAGAACTCCTCGCTGAACTGGAAGGCCCAGTTCGCCTACCTGGAGGACATCAAGGACGGCCGCGGCTACACCGGCGGCATCATCGGCTTCTGCTCGGGCACCGGCGACATGCTCGACCTGGTGAAGCACTACGGACAGCTCAAGCCCGGCAACCCGCTCGACAGGTACCTGCCGGCCCTGCAGAAGGTCAACGGCTCCGCCTCGCACGCCGGCCTCGACCCCGACTTCGCCGGAGCCTGGAAGAAGGCCGCCCAGGACCCCGCCTTCCAGCAGGCCCAGACCGACGAGCGGGACCGCGTCTACTTCAACCCGGCCGTCATGCAGGCGCAGACCGACGGGCTGCGCGCCCTCGGCCAGTTCATCTACTACGACGCCATCGTGATGCACGGCCCCGGCGACGAGCCGGTCAGCTTCGGCGGCATCCGCGCCGCGGCGATGCGCAAGGCGAGGACCCCCGCCCAGGGCGGCGACGAGAAGACCTACCTGGCCGCCTTCCTGGACGCCCGCCGGGCCGCCATGAAGACCGAGGCCGCCCACGAGGAGACCGACCGGGTGGACACCGAGCAGGAGGTGTTCCTGCGCGCGGGCAACCTGGACCTGCGGACCCCGCTGGTGTGGAAGGTCTACGGCGAGTCGTACCGCATCGACAACTGACCGCGCCACCACGCACGAAGGGGCGGCCGCTCACGCGGCCGCCCCTCCCCGTTCACGCCCTGGCGGTCACCAACCGGCCCTGCCCGCGGTGGACTTGCTGTCCACCGCCTCGACCTGGGGGCCGGAACTGGTCCGGATCAGCGGTGTTCCCGCCGGGGTGATCGCCTCCCGCACCGTCCGTACCGGTCGCGCCACGGGCTCCTCGGCCCCGAACGCGTCCAGCCGCAGCACCAGGTTGTGCGGCAGGACCGGCCGCGGCTGCCCCGGCCAGTAGCAGTCCGTCGCCCGGACCTCCCGGCTGCGGCGGCCGCCCGTACCGGTCACCGGACCGGGCACCACCTCGACGTCCGGCCGCCATCCGCGCCCCGGCCACAGGTGCTCCAGGCGCAGCTCCCAGGTGTCGGCGTCGACGACCAGGGACTCCCCCACCGCACCGGCCAGCACCAGGACCCCGTACGGGGTGCGGACCACCGCCCGTTGCTCGAAGTCGGCGTCCTTGCCGACCACCGTGATCCGCCACGCTCCGTCGACGAACATCCGTCGGACCGTCAGGCCTTGCGGCGGGCGGCGACCCGGCGCGCCGCCACGACGAGCCCGGCACCGCCGACCAGGGTCGCGGCACCGGCCACCGCGAGGCCGGTGTTGCCGCCGCCACCGGTCTGCGCGAGCGCCGGCGCGGCGGAGGCGGAGGCGGAGGCACTCGCCGAGGGCGAGGCGCTGGGGTGCGCGGCGGGCGAGGACGGGCTCCCCGACGGGCTCCCGCTCGGCGTCGGCGTCGCCGTCCGACTGACGGTCGGCGTCGGCGTCCGCGTCCCAGGCTTGGTCAGGGTCGGGGTCGGCGTCGGGGTGCCCGTCGGCGTCGCGGAGGGGCAGAGCGGCACGTCGGCGATCTGCTGGTCGATGTGGGTGTCCGCCAGGGTGTAGCGCCACCGGTCGCCGTGGCCCGAGTAGCCGACCGTCACCTTGGCGGTGCCGTGCCCGGCGATGGTGCCGTGGTGCTCCTCGGTGCCGCCGATCAGGCTGAGCGTGTAGTCGCCCGCGTCCTGGTAGTTGTTGCCGAGGACGACCTCGACGTGACCGGCGTCCGTCCGGCAGCCGACCGTCAGCGAGGCGTCGCCGGGGTGCCAGGCGAAGGCCTGCCCGGTCCCGGCCAGGGCCAGGGCGGCGACCGCACCACCGGTGACCGCGGCAGCGCGGCGTACGTGCTTCATCTGTGCTTCTCCTCGGAGGGTTCAGGGCGTTCGTGGGGGCCACGAGGGCCACCCCGGCCGCGCCGTCCGTGGGAATCGGCGGGCACCCGGGGCAGCACCGGACGGCCCCGACGGGCCGCCACCGTCAAGTACGGCCCACCCCCGCCCGGGGGTTCATCCCCGCACGCACCACCGCACCGAACCGCTCAGAACCACCAGCCGGCGAAGGTGACCATGCCGAGCACCGCGAAGGCCCCCAGCAGCAGGCCGACGAGGCCGATGCCGAGGCAGAACCACGGCCCGCTGTCGTCGTCGGACGCGTTCGGCCGGTAAGGGTCGGACACCTGGCCCCACTGGACCGGGCGGCCTTCCTCCGCGGAGGCCGCGGCACGCAGTTCGGCCAGCCGGGCGCGGGCGGTCTCGGTCGATGCGGTGCGCTCGGAGGTGCGCCAGGCGAGCGCCCGCATCCGGCGCCGCGGATCGGCGTAACGGCCCTCGAAGGCCGCGGTCTCGGCCTCGTCCCGCTCCTCCTCCAGGTAGGCCCAGCGGCCCGCCTCGACCGGCTCCCCGTACAGCCGGTAGACCTCGGCCAACCGGCGCCGGACCGTGAGGTCCGCCGGGTAGCGGCCCACCAGGCTGCGCAGGCGTTGGCGGGCGACGGGTATCCGGCCGGCGCGGAGGTCCGCGTCGACCTTCGCGAGGGTGGTCTCAACTGTCACCGGAGCATCGTGATCGACGAAGAAGCGCTGGTCAAACGGGTTTCCGTGCCCGCACCCCAACCACCACCGGCCACCCGGGCGAGAAAGTAGTTGATAGGCAACAATGATTTGCCAAGGCCCGCCGAGGCCTCCGGGGCCTGGTGACCAGGGAGGCCTATCCCGACGACAAGCGGCGTAAGGTCGTGCACGTCACCGACCCCGCCCGCCGAAGCCCCCTGACGGCGCCAGCGGCCCAAGGAAAGCGACCCCCATGTCCGTACTCGGCACCCTGCTGCGCAACCGCCGCCCGGAAGAACGCACTTACGCCTGGAACCAGCCCTGCCTGGACGGCCCGGAGACCCTCACCCTCACCAGCCGGGACTTCACCGACGCCGGCCTCCTGCCCACCCGGCACAGCGGCACCCGGGTCGGCGGCGAGAACCTCTCCCCCCACCTCGCCTGGAGCACGCCCCCGGCGGGAACGGCCGAACTCCTGCTCGTGGTCGAGGACATCGACGTCCCGCTGGGCTCGAACCCCGCCGTCCACTGCCTCGCCCTGCTCGACGGGCCCCACCTGCCGAGCCCGCAGGAGCTCGCCCCCGGCGCCCTCGCCAAGTCCGCCCCCGCCCCGGGCGTGACCCTGCTGCGCTCCTTCATCGGCCGCGGCTACCACGGCCCCGAGCCGCTCAAGGGCCACGGCCCGCACCGCTACGTCTTCGAGCTCTACGCCCTCGCCGAGCCCCTGCCGAACCGCGCCGCCCTCCCGAACACCCGCCCCCGCCGCCTCCTCACCTCCCTCACCATCCCGGTCCTCGCCCGCGGCCGCATCACCGGCACCAGCGAACGCTGACCCCCGGCCCGGCCCCGCCCGGCCGCGCGCCCACCCAGTGGGTAGGTCACCCGGTGGATCGGTCACCAGGGCAGCGGGCCCTCGGCGTCGCGGTAGGTGCCGGTGGGGCCGTCCGGGGTCAGGCAGGCCATCCGGACGATGATCCCGGCGCCCTGCTCGACGGTCTGGATGCCGGTGTTGCCGTTGAGGTCCGTCTTCGTGAAGCCGGGCTCGACGGCGTTGATGCGCATGTGCGGGAACGCCTTGGCGTACTGCACGGTGATCATGTTGACGGCGGCCTTGGAGGCCGGGTAGGCGACGCCGGGGTAGGCGTAGGTGGGGGTGCCCGCGGTGGTGACGCGGGTGAGCGAGGCCAGGCCGCTGCTGAGGTTGACGACGACGGGGGCGGCGGAGCGCTGGAGCAGCGGGAGGAACGCGTGGAGGACGCGTACCGTGCCGAAGACGTTGGTCTCGAACGTGCTCCGCATCAGGTCGGCGGTGACGTCGGCGGCGCCGATGACGCGGTTGTCCGCGTCCCGCTCCTCCACGCCGGCGTTGTTGACCAGCACGTCCAGGCCGCCGTCGGCCTCGACGGTCCTCGCCGCCGCGGTGACCGAGGCGTCGTCGGTGATGTCGATGACGACCGGCCGCGCGCCAAGCCGCTCGGCGGCGCGACGCCCGCGCTCGGGGTCCCGGCTGCCGATGTACACGGTGTGGCCTGCGGCGATGAGTTGACGGGCGGCCTCGAAGCCGAGGCCCTTGTTCGCTCCGGTGATCAGTGTGGTGGTCATGCCTCCACGATGCTGCGCGGCGACGCCGTCAGCCAGGCGTCCGGTCTTCCTGGGACTGCCGGTACCAGGCACCTGCGGGTGGGGCGGTGCACAGTGGTGGCATGGCGACCACGGAGTTCGGGCGGACGGTGCGGCGCTGGCGCGACCGGGTCCCGCCGGAGGCGGCCGGTCTGCCGGCGGGCGGCCATCGGCGCGCGGCCGGACTGCGCCGGGAGGAGCTGGCGCTGCTGGCCGGGATCTCGGTCGACTACGTCACCCGCCTCGAACAGGGCCGGGCGGCCAACCCGTCGGAGCAGGTCGTCGAGGCGCTGGGGCGGGCGCTGCGACTGAACGCGGAGGAGCGTGAGCACCTGTTCCGGGTCGCCGGGCTGGTGGCGCCGGGACGCGGCACGGTGCCCGCCTACATCACGCCCAGCGTGCAACGGATGCTGGACCGGCTGACCGGCACACCCGTCGCCGTCCACGACGCGGCGTGGACGCTGCTGCTCGCCAATCCGCTCTACACCGCGCTGATGGGTGAACGGCACGGCAAGGAGCGCAACGGGGCGTGGCGGAACTTCCTCGGCGAGGGCAGCCGGGTCCGCCACACTCCGGAGTCCCGGCGGGCGTTGGAGACCGCCGTCGTCTCCGACCTGCGGGCGACGGCGGGCCGCTACCCGGCGGACCAGGGGCTGCGGCGCCTGATCGCCGATCTGCGCGGCAACAGCGAGCGGTTCGCCGAGCTGTGGGACTCCGGCGCGGTGGGGCACCAGGAGGCCTCGCGCAAGACCGTCGACCACCCGGAGGTGGGACCGCTGACGCTGGACTGCGACGTGCTCAGCGTCGCGGGCAGCGATCTGCGGATCATGGTCTACACGGCCGAACCCGGCACCGAGGACGCCGAGCGGCTGGCGCTGCTGGCGGTGATCGGCACCCAGGCACTGGCAGGCCGCCCCAGCACCGGCGTCGGTACCGGCACCGGCGTCGGTACCGGCACCGATTCGTGACGTGCCCCTGCCTAGTTCGTTCGCGCCCCGGTGTGGTGGGATGTGCTCGAAGGGTGACGAACGCAGGTGGGGGTGCGTGGTGCGGAGCGGACGACTGCTGGGGCTGGACGGGGACGCGGCGAATCTGGTTGCCGTGGGGCTGGTCCGGCTGGGGACCGAGGAATGGCTGGGGGCGACGGGCGGGGCGCCCGCCTGGGTGGGCGGGCTGCGCGCGGCCTCGTTCGCGGACGCCTGGCTGTCCTTCGGCGACACCGCCGCCCCCGGACTGCGGGTGCCGGCCTCGGCGGTGGTACCTGCCGTCGTCGAGCAGGCCGCCGAGCTGCTGCTGCGCTCCTGCGGGGACGACGCGGCGACGGCGCTCGGCTGGCTGGGCCAGCGCTCCGCCGAGGCCCGCGAGGAGGCCGAGCGGGAGGACCAGACCCACCCCGCCGAGCCCTGCGCGCTGACCCTGGTGTGGCACGGCGTCCAGGCACTCACCGCCGAGAACGGACCGGCCCACCGCCTCCGCGCCCAGGAGCGGGCCGAGGCCTACGTCCGGGAGCGCCACCGCCGCCAGGACACCCTGGCGCTGGTGCTGTGCTGCGCCCGGATCGCCGCGGCCGCGCTGGTGGAGCTCAGCGAGGGCGACCCGGCCCGGGTCGACGGCTGGCTGGAGCAGGACGCGGCGCGCGCGATGCCCCTCGTGGCCCCCGTCCCGCTGTGGGTGCCGGGCCGCCCCTGACGGCCGGCCCTGGTCCCGGCGGGCCGGGGCGCCGCCTCGGCCCCTGCTCGACAGGGTTCAGGCACTCGGCAGCAGGAGCCGTGACAGCCCGTACTGGAACCGGCTGTCGAAGGAGACCGCGACCACGAGGTGATGCGCCGGCAGGAACGGTCCTCCCGACTCAGTCCCGGGTCACCTCGACGCCGGGGCCTGGCCTGCCGGCCAGGCCCGCCAGACACGACGTGTGTTCGGCAGGTCGGGGCGGTCCAGGAGCCAGCGCACATACCCTGCCTGGCAGCGGGCCCACGGGCTGTCGGATTCGACCGCGCGGTCGAGCCTGCCACGCAGGTCGGCGCTGTCGACGGCCCGGGCGACCCGCACGTACTCGCGGTCCTTGCAGCGGT
The DNA here is from genome assembly GCF_042266305.1 of Kitasatospora sp. NPDC056076. Classification (NCBI taxonomy): domain Bacteria; kingdom Bacillati; phylum Actinomycetota; class Actinomycetes; order Kitasatosporales; family Streptomycetaceae; genus Kitasatospora; species Kitasatospora sp. NPDC056076. The sequence continues at coordinate 3,087 of NZ_JBHJWG010000005.1, read as the reverse complement.
ACGCGCGGTGGACGACGATCTCGACCAAGTCGGTGAGCTTCGCCCTGATCGCCTCCGGCTGGTGGGCCAGGGCCAGGTCCCGGAGAAGACTCTGCTTCGTGCCCCACGCCTTCGCATGGTGGGTCCACTCCTGCGGGTATCGCGCTTCCCACTCCAGGAAGAGCAACGCGTAGGGCAGCCCGGGCCAATGCGCCAGATCCCCGCTCGCGGGGCGACCCCACAGCCCGTCAGGCAGCGAACGTCCCTGCACTCAGCCATACCTCCGGCGCGCCTCGCGGAAGGCCGGCTCCTGGTACTGCTCCTCCGCCCCCAGGGGCATCGTCAGCCGCCACAGCTCATTGCACCGATCGAGCGCGTCCTCGACCTGCCTCTGTGCCTCAGCCAGTTGGTCAAGCGCTGCACTCCTCACCGCCGGATCATCCGCTATCAGTCCGAACGCCCAGCCCAGCCGCTCGCCCCAGGCACAAGCGTCGTCCGCACCTGGACTACCTGCCTCTTCCGTCACGCAGGGGATCATCCCCCAGCACCGTCCGCTCGCTCCACTCGACGGTGCGCGCCGGGCCGGTCCCCGTCCGGAGTGGACGGGGACCGGCCCGGTTGTGCGGGGAGCATCGCGGGAACGGGGTCGGGCTCCGCCGGCGGAACCCGTCGGGGCAGCGGTCAGCGCGGCCCGGGGTCGCTGATGCCGGGGCGGCCGTTCTCCAGGTGCCCGGCCCAGCGGCGCCGGTAGGCCGGCCCGTCCGTGGCGGCGACGGCGACGTCGTACCAGCGGTTCTCGTCGCGCAGTTCGAAGGTGAACCGGACGTCGTCGCCGGGCCGCAGGGTGCGGCCCTGCTTGGCGCCCTTGGCGTACGCGTTCTCGGCGGTGACGGTGCGGGTGGTGTCCCCGTGGTTGGACACCGTCACCCGCACCTTGTCCTTACCGGGTTCGAAGCGGGCGACCAGGCCGCCCACCGTCTTGCCCTCGAACTCCTGCACCGAGCCGTTCGGCCCGTGGGCGACGAGGTGGTAGCCGCCGTCGACCAGCGGCCAGTGGTCCTCGAAGCTGTCACCGGCCGAGACGGTGTAGCGGCGGGGGGCGGCCGTCGGCGCCGTCCGGTCGTAGACGTAGAGCCAGGCCCCGGCCGCGCCCCGGTTGTTCAGGTTGAGCTGGAACACCGTCGCGTCGTCGGTCTCGTCCTCGTTGACCCGCAGGTCGTACGGGAGGGCGCGGGCCGGGCGGGTGCCCGGCTCCTGGGTGGGCATCCGCTGGGGCAGCGGCACCTGGTACGGCTTGCCCTGGGAGGCGATCGGCGCGGGCACGGGTATCGAGACCTTCCCCCGGTCGGCACCGGAGAAGTCCAGCGCCGAGGTGAGGTCACCGCAGACGGACCGGCGCCAGGCACTGATGTTGGGCTCCTCGATACCGAAGCGGGCCTCCAGGAACCGCAGCACCGAGGTGTGGTCGAAGGTCTCCGAACAGACCCAACCACCGCGCGACCAGGGAGAGATGACCAGCAGCGGCACACGCGGGCCCAGCCCGATCGGCTGCAGCCCGCCGCGGTCGGCGCCGGGCACCAGCGGGCTCATCTCGCCCGGGTACTTGGCGAGGTCGAGCAGCTCGTCGCCGAGGCTCGCCTCCAGGTCGGTGGAGACCATGCCCTGACCGCCCGGCCGGCTGACGACCGGCGGCATCGGCGGCACGACGTGGTCGAACAGGCCGTCGTTCTCGTCGTAGTTGATGAGGAAGACGGTCCGGCCCCAGACCTCGGGGTTGGAGGTGAGCGCGTCCAGCACCAGGTTGATGTAGTACGCGCCGTCGGTGGGGGTGGCGGAGGGGTGCTCGCTGTACAGGTACGGCGGGACGATCCAGGAGACCTGCGGCAGCCGGCCGTTCTGGACGTCGGCCCGGAACTCCTTGAGCGTGTGGTCGGTCGCACCCTTCTCCACCAGCGGACCGGAGGCGCCCTCGGCGACCTGGTAACGCTCGAAGAACATCAGCGAGTTGTCGGTGTAGTTGTCCGTCGGGGTGCCCGGCTCACCGGAACCGCCCTGGTACAGCTTCCAGCTGACCCCGGCCTGCTCAAGCCGCTCGGGGTACGTCGTCCAGGTGTAGCCGTTCTTGCCGTTGCGCTCCTCCAGGCCGGGCCCGTTGGGCTTGCGGCCGTAGGCGTTGCGCGGGTCGCTGGTGCCGGTCCACAGGTAGATGCGGTTGGGCGCGGTGTCGGCGTGGACGGAGCAGAAGTACGAGTCGCAGACGGTGAACGCGTCGGCGAGGGCGAAGTGGTACTGGAGGTCCTGACGCTTGAGGTGCCCCATCGTCATGACGTCCTGCTTCTGGTTCACCCACTGGTCGTGGCGCCCTTCGTTCCAGGCGAGGTGACCGCTGCTCCACCCGTGGTCCGTCCCGGCCTGGTGCTCGGTGGTGTTCCTCGGGTCGATGTACCAGGGCAGCACCTCCTTCTCGGAGGCCGGCAGGCCGCGGTCGTGGTAGCGCCCGGTCTTCACCGCGGCGGCGGGCTGGTGCCAGTTCGGCCGACCGTCGGGCAGAGCCGTGGGACGCGGGTCGTCGAACCCGCGCACGCCGCGGAGGGTGCCGAAGTAGTGGTCGAAGGAACGGTTCTCCTGCATCAGGATGACGACGTGTTCGACGTCCTTGATCGAGCGGGTCCGGCTGATCGCGGGCAGGGCCAGCGCCTTGCCGACCGCGGGCGGCAAGACGCCGAAGCCCGCGGCAGCGGCGGACGCGCCGCCCAGCTGGAGGAAGCGGCGCCTGTCGATGGAGGCCACGTGATGTCCTTCCCAGTCGTGCCATGCATGGGTGTTCCGAGAAGGCTCGAACATAAGGCAGCGCACACGGGCCGTACACAGTGCGACGGCGAACGCCACGTGAGCTTTCGGCCAACTGTTGTCCAGTCAACTTCCCGCCCCGGCGGCCTACTCCGCTTCCCGCCGCACACCGAACGGCCGGAAACGCGAAAAGGCCCCGCCGGGTTCACCCGGCGGGGCCTTTTCTGAATGATTGTTCGGCGGCGTCCTACTCTCCCACAGGGTCCCCCCTGCAGTACCATCGGCGCTGTGAGGCTTAGCTTCCGGGTTCGGAATGTA